>CBIHQZ010000457.1:0-5896 GCA_966212315.1 uncultured Myxococcales bacterium | reverse complement strand
CTCTCCCAGAACGAGAGGGGGCCGATCGAGAACCCAGCCAGATTCAGCGCTCGCTCCACCCGTCGACATAGGTCCCGTCGAAGTTCGCCGAAGGGTTGACCACAACCCAGGTCTCCCGCGTGTCCCCGCCCGCGAAACAGATCGCCGACGCGGCCCACCAATCGCTGCTCTCCCAGCGCGTGCTCATCTCGCCGATCCGAATGTGCTCACCAGGAAAGTACCCACGACGAAAGACCGGCGGCTTCTCGCCAGCGTGCCCCGTGAAGACCGTGTACTGGCAGAAGGCGCGCTCTGACGGCGCAACTGTACCGAGGGTCAACCACCCGCCGGTGGCAGGGCCCCACGGAACGTCAGCGCCCGGCGACGGCGAAGCAGGCCACGGTTGCGCAGCGATGTACGCGCCTGCGGTGTTCTCCGCGCGCGTTTCTGCCGCGCGGATCTGCTCGAGCATCCCCGTAGACTCTCGCTGTGCGCGCACCCGATTCTCGTGATGTTCGCGCGCATCTCTCTCTGCGCTCGCCCGTCTCTCTGCGCGCCACGGTCGCTGATGGGGTGTCAGCCTTGCGCGCCCAGGCATGCCGGGGTGGTTGCCGTACACGGATCTCGCGAACACTTCGAGCGCCGCGAGCACGACCACGACCACGACGACGACGACGCTCCAGTCCTGATGCTTCCCCATGCCGCCCCTCCGAGGAAAACCCTACCACGCCGGTCCCGCAAACCAGGCGGCCCTGCTGACGATCGCCGAGCTAGACCGATCTTTGTCTTCACCTTCATCTTCACCGCTTCGTGCTCGCGATGCAGATGTCGGCAGTGGAGAGGCGGATTCTGGCCCGGGTGCTCGAGTGGCATCGGGGCCACGTCAGCCAAACGCGAAGTCGCGGATCGACGGACGTTTCCTACGCAGACATGTTCCCGTCGCGGGCCGAGCGTCCCTGCGGCCGCGGGTTGCGGCAAGCCGGTCGTGGAAGTTCTGCTCGATGCAGGCGTGCGTACTCAGTTCACGGGCGCTGCCGTCTCGATGTCTCTGCACGCTTCGAAGGTCGCGACCTGCACTTCATCGACACGCTCGATTCGACTCAGCCTGGATCGAGCCGCACGTTGTCGACGAACGACCAGCCGATGCCGTCGCCGGATAGACCTGCTTCGAGTGTGATGTACGTCGCCGGTACATCGGCGACCAGGTTCACGACGATCTCGATCGCGCTGCCGCCCGGCAGGGTCTCGCTCTGGTGCACCAGCGTTCCGAACGTCCTCGGGTCGGTCGAGATACCCACGCGCACGAACGAGTCTCCGATACCGCCCACGTTGCCCTTCTGCGCGGCGAGCTACGTAGCCTGAGTGGGCGCAGCGCGTGAGGGCTGAGCGTGGGATGCGTGCGTTCGCGAGGTGCCAGCGAGGGGGCGTTGGGATGCTGGTGGACGCCGCGGACGCGGGCGAGTTACCGAATCGGGCGTTGCGCGAACCTCGCCGCGGGGCCACCTCGCGAGAAAACCCGTTTGCGGTTCCTATCCGCATCATCGGGTGCGCACAGTGAGGGAGCGAGGAAGCGGGCGTGCCAGTCGGCGCGCTCGACGCGTGTCGCTCGTGACAGACCGCGGCCGGCAACGGAGAGCGAGCGAGTCGTGTCGATGGATGAAAAGATCAAGCCGATGGAGATCGTGTGCGCGCATCACGGTCGATGCGTTGCGGCGGTGCTCTGTGGTCACCTGCTCGGTACCGCGACGCGCTCGGCGGGTTTCGTCGAGAACAGCTCGCACCCCGATGACCGCCAGGCGTGGTGCGACGCCTGCGAAGCGAAGTTTTCCGAGGAGGGCGGGATGACCGACGCGTTCAAGTCGTTTCACCGCATGAGCATCGTGTGCGTGCACTGCTACGAGGACGCGCGTCGCCGACACGCGGTGCCGATGGACTGATCGATCGTGATGGGCTCGTCGGAACGATTCCCGTCGCGCCATCGACGACCGGAGTTTCATCACCACGACGTCACCATCGCCTGCGCGTGACGCTCGCGCTGGCAACTCGCTGAGGTCGGTCGTAAGCGCCTGGGGCCGTGATCGAGTCTGAAGAGCAGTACGCCGCCGCCCTGGCCGCGGCGAGCGATGAGGTGGGGTTGCCCGAATATTACCGGGCGTGTGTCCGGTCCATCGCCGTGAGCGTGCTCCGGGCGCCAGTTCGACCGCGCTGAGAAACCTGTCAGGACGGTGTCAGCGTTCGGGGTTAGTTCACGCCGCATGGAACTCCCCTCGTGTTTCGTCTTCATCGCCACCAGCGTCGACGGCTTCATCGCGCGTCGTGACGGCGGCATCGATTGGCTCGAGAGCGTCGAACGCCCCGGAGAGGACTACGGGTACCAGCGGTTCTTCGACTCGGTCGACGCGGTCGTGGTCGGCCGCGGCACCTATGAAGTCGTGCGCGCGTTCGACGGCTGGCTCTACGGGACCAAGCGCTGCATCGTGATGACCCATCGACGCTTCGAGCCGAAGGCGAACGAGGAGTACTTCGCGGGCACCGCTGCCGAGCTGCTGGGGAAGCTCGCGGCCGAAGGCGTGAAGCGCGTCTATGTCGACGGAGGCGTGGTGATCAGCCAGTTCCTCGCGGCGGGGTTCATCGAGCAGCTCACCATCTCGCAGATCCCGGTGTTGCTCGGTGAGGGGCTGCCGCTGTTCCAGAAGGCGGGCGAGCGCGCGCTCACGCTCGTCGAGAGCCGCTCGTTTCCCTCGGGGCTGGTGCAGTCGACGTGGCGAAAGTCGGGTTGAGCCTTAGGTCACTCGGCCGACCAATACCGGCTCACCGACGCGGCGACCTCGCAGCGCGGCCGGCGAGACGCGGCGTGTTGCGCGGAAGTCATCGCGGACCGCGGCTCGCACTGCGCGCACGAACGTGACCGCGCACGAGGACGGACTGACGTCAGCGATTCCAGCGACTGATCACGTCTTCGGTCACGCCGCGTGTCACGAGTGAGCGAATCGAATCGCGCATGCGCTTCCATCGATCGCCGGCGGGCGCGCTGTCTTTCGCACTCGCGCGCACGGCGTCGCCGACGCGTCGCATCCACGCCAGCTGCTCGTCGCTCATCGCACCCAGGCGTTCGGCCTCGAGCACGCCATCGAGTTCGCGCGCATCGCCCGGGCCGACGATGACGCGATCGACACGCGGGTTCGAGAGGACGAAGCGGTAGCAGTCGGTCGCGGTCGGCGTCATCTCGCCGGCCGGCGTGCGCGACGGGTCCAACAACGTGCCCCAACGCGTCGACGTGTACGTGAACAGTCGCTTCGCGCCGACGTACGGAAAGACCTCGCACTCGGCGCCGCGATGAGCTGCCGAGTAGCGCGCCATCACGCCATCGGTCCATCGCGCCTGCGCGAGTTCGGCGAGCAACGGTCGCTCGTGCGAGGACACTGCGATCGCTCGCACGACACCTCGTTCGCGCAGCGCGATGGCTGCGTCGCGCAGTCGATCACCGACGGCACCGTGCACGTAGCCGATGACGACCGTGTCGAACGCGTCGACGCGCAACTTGCGGCGCGCGAGTTCGACCGATGCGCGCAGCACCGGGGCATGCGTCGCGTACGACACGGTGATGAGTTCGACGTCGTCGCGTCGACGTTTCGCGATGCGCGCGAGAGCGTCGCCGAAGTCACCATGGCGAAGCGCGCCCCAGAAGAACGCGCGGATGCCGCGTTCGTGCGCGCGTTCGACCTCGCGACCGGACAGCCCGTAACTCGAGGCGATGGCGAAGCGCATGGGGCGAGGGGAGGGTACCGCCTGCGCGGCGTGCCGTCCGAGTCGTGCGCTCCCGATGGACACGGTCGATGCGACGCGCGCTCGACGACACCGCGGACAACCTCTAGATTTGCCGCGTGCCGAAGCCCCTTCCAGGTTGGATCCGCACGCACGCGGCCGCGCACGACGAGGCCGAATGCGCCGAGTACGCGGCGATGGAGCCGGCCGAGCGGTGGCGTCGATTCGTCGCGCTCATGCGACTCTCGAACGCGCTCTTCGCAGCGAACGACCGGCGATCCGTGGCGTTGGAATTGCGCGACGAGCGGGATCCCGAATCGATCGCGGTGTGGCGTCGACTGATGAACCGCCGTGGATGATCTGACGGCCGCGACGTCGCAGCTCGTGCATGCGCTGGAAGCGTCACCGCTCGTCTATGCCCTCGGTGGTGCACTCGCGAATGCGGTCTGGGGCGTGCCCCGCGCGACCCTCGACATCGATCTGAACATCTGGTGCGAAACGTCGTTGTTGCCCGAGACCCTCGCGCGACTGCTCTCCATTGGGGTCGAAGGCGATCTCGAGACGGCAGTCGCGAGAGCCGCTGCAGACGGCGTTGCGTACCTGCGCTGGCAAGGGATTCGGCTCGATGTCTTCGTGCCGTCGATTCCCTTCTATGACGAGGCATTGCGAACCCGCGTTCGCATCGACGTTCCCGATCTCGGCCCGACGTGGGTGCTCTCCGCCGAAGCGCTCTGCGTCTTCAAGCTCCTGTTCTTCCGCCCGAAGGACCTGATAGACATCGAGAAGATCGCGCGCGTCCGCGGGCCGGCTCTCGATTCGCAGTACGTCCTCGATGAGGTACGCGCGATGGTAGGCGACGACGATCCGCGCGTTGCTCGCTGGACCGACATTCTGAGCCGCGTCCGTGCGGTCCCGTGATCGCCCGCCCGCGACGCCTCCGGCCCGGATCGAGCGTCCGAACAGTACGGATCTCCGTCCGCACCGAGCTCGCGTTCGTCCCGGCACCCGCAATTCTTGCGCAGAACCGCGACGCTCTGGCACGCCGCGGACGTTGACCCTAGTTCCCGCGCGGTGATACACAGCGCGCCGCCACCCGGTCCCGGCACGCGAGCCACGCGTCCGCGCGATCGCTGCGGCACCCCTCTCGGGAGCCACTGAGACGATGCACGACCTCCCCCTCTACCTGATCGCGAACGAGCGCCCGCTCATCAACTTCGACGTCACGTTGTTGATCAACATCGGGCTCTGGATCTTCCTCTTCATCGTTCTGCGTCCGCTGCTCTGGGATCCGATGATCAAGCTGATCACGGCCCGCGAGAGCGGCATGCAGGGCTCGCGCGAGAAGGCGCGGGACCTCGAGAAGGACGCTGGCGAGAAGAAGGCCGAATACGAGAGCGCGATCAAGAACGCTCGCGGCAAGGCCGCCGAGTCGCGCGAGAAACTTCGCTCGGAAGCGAAGTCGAAAGAGACCGAGATCCTCGGTCAGGCTCGCCAGGCCAGCCAGGCCGCCATCGATGCGCAGCGCGCGCAGATCCGCACGCAGCGCGAGACGCTCACCACCGAAGTGAAGGCCCTCGTTCCGCAGCTCGCCACCGACATCGCGAGCAAGGTGATGGGCCGCGAGGTGCGATCGTGAATCTCCGCAAGTCCGTCTACGCAGCGCTCCTCGCGAGCGCGCTCGGGTTCGCCGTTCTTCCGTCCGTCTCGTATGCGCAGCACGAGGGCACCGCCCACGCGGGTGACGAGCACCCCGCCGGCGTGCACGAGTTCGCCGAGCAAGCAGGCGGCGATCACGAAGAGTCGGGCCACGAAGGCGCGCACGAACACGGCCACGAGCATGGTCCCGAGCCGATCAACGTCGCCGAGTTCGGGCACACCGACTCGCAGGGCCGCAAGCAGCCGCCGTTCATTGCGTCGCTCATCAACTTCGCTCTGCTTCTGGTGATCCTGTTCTTCGCGGTCCGTCGCGCGGTGAACCCGGCGCTCGCCGACCGTCGCGCCGCGATCGAGTCGGAAATGGGCGAAGCGCAGCGTCTGCGTGCCGAGGCCGAAGCGCTCCATCGCGAGTACGCCGAGCGTCTCGAGAACATGGACAGCTAACTCGAGAAGATGCGCGGCGAGATGCAGCGTGCCGGCGAGAGCGAATACAAAC
>CBIHQZ010000456.1:0-5910 GCA_966212315.1 uncultured Myxococcales bacterium | reverse complement strand
CGTACTTGCCGTGCACCGCGCGCTCTCCGCGCACCACGCGCCCGCCGAACGCCATCGCGATGGCCTGGTGGCCCAGACACACGCCCAGCAACGGCACCCGCGCCGTGCGAATCGCATCGAGGCTCACACCGGCCTCGCGCGGTGAGCACGGCCCCGGCGAGATCACCACGTGACTCGCGCCGCTCGAGTGAATGCCCGCGACGTCGATGGCGTCGTTGCGAACGACCCGCACCGTCGCGCCGGTCATCTGAAACAACTGCACCAGGTTGAACGTGAACGAGTCGTAATTGTCGATCACGAGGATCATCGGATCAGAAACCGCCGCACGTGCCTCGCACGCATCCCTGAACGGCGAACGCAGCGCACGCGCCGTTCGTCTGCACGCTGCATCCGTGCGATTCGTACGTGGCGCGCATCGCGTCGAGACGCGCGCCGTTGGCGGTGTTCACTTCGCGAGGGCAACCGTCCCAGTAGCTCCCGTTGTGCCAGACGGTGCAGTCCGCGGGGGTCGTGCAGGGTTGCGGGCCGTCGCGCAGTGCGTGGATCGCGGCGAGGTCGGGTGCACAGCTCGTCGCACCCTGCGCCGAGGCCGGGGCCGCCCGCATCGTGGCGTCACGCGTGCAGCCAGCGAGGATGAGCACGAGCGAGACTGCGACAGCGACACGCATGCGAATCGGAGGATCGATCAGACGAACTTGAGTTTGCGTGCGGCGAACACCGACATCTGCAGCAGCATCCATCCGTGACGGAAGCGCGAGATGTTCGTGGTTCCGTAGACGCGATCGCGGTAGCGGATCGGAATCTCGATGAGCTTCAGATTGAGCTTCGACGCACCGAGGATGAGATCGAAGTCGCCGAACGGATCGAAGTCGCCGAAGAACGCGCGATTCGCCGCGAGACGTTGGTAGTCCTTCGACCACAGCACCTTCGTGCCGCAGAGCGTGTCCTTGATCGGCTGGTTCAAGATGAACGAGAAGATCTTGCTGAATCCGATGTTCCCCAGCTTGTTGAGGAAGCGCATCGCTTCGGACTCCATCGGGTACACGAGCCGCGTGCCCTGCACGTAGTCCGCGAGCCCCTGGGTCATCGCGTCGTAGAACTTCGGGAGATCCTCGGGCGGCACCGTGATGTCGGCATCGAGGATCATCAAGATGTCGCCGGTGGCGTGCTTGAACCCTTCGCGCACCGCGTCGCCCTTGCCTTTGCCGGGCTGACGATGGAGCGAGAGCTGCAACGGCCCGCGGTAGCTCGCGATGTTCTTCTCGATCGCCGCGAGCGTGTCGTCGGTGCTGTTTCCTTCGACGAAGATCAGTTCCGTGGGGGGCCCCCACACCCGCGGGGGCGCGCGGGGGTTGGCGGTGTTGCCCGACTCGTTGCGCGCGGGCACCACCACGCTGACCGACGGACGCTTCGTCGCCGGCTCCGACTTCTTGCGGAGCACGTACATCCGATAGAGCGTGAAGCGGTTCACGACCGGCAACGGTGCGACGAACTTGTTCAGCAGCTTCGCTACGCCCGGCACCGGCATCGGCATGAGCAGGCGGTCTTCGAACTTCACGCGCTCGAGACCGGCGAGCGCGAAGAGGTTCTCGAGATCGCTCTCGGAGAGCCAGTTGCCCGCGGGGGCAGGGAGCTTGAACCCGGTGCGCTCGGCGACGGCGACGACCGTCTCCCAGAGGAAGTTGTAGCAAGAGAGATAGATGCGACCGTCGCGCTCGAGATGAGCCGCGAGGTTCTCGAGCAAGCGCTCGATGTCGGGCACCGAGTGAACGATGCGGTCGCACACGATGGCGTCGTATCGCTCGGGGCGTTCGAAGGTCAGCGCATCGGCCTGGACGAACTCGATGCCGGGACGCTGCGCGCGTCCGCGCTCGACCGCGGTCGATGTGTAGTCGATGCCGGTGCGCGACGCGTTGGGAAGCGCGGCGAGGAGTTCGCCCGTACCGCATCCGACTTCGAGCACGCGCGCGTCGCTCGGGATCAGGCGCTTCAACGTCGCGGCCACGTCACGCTGCAAGAAGTCTTTTCCGACCGAGAAACGCGGGCGTTCCGTGATCCATCGTTCGAAGAACGACTTCCACGCGCGCTCGACCGGCGTCTCGGGGGGAAGGGCTGCGCCGGATCGTTCCGACGGCGTGCGAAGGACAGACGGAGGCTGCACGGGCTGGGCACTCATGTCGATCGAGCGTGTTACTTGCGATCGATCGCGTTTGCAACGCAGCGCCGCGCTAGTGCGCGTGTCGTCCGTACGGCTCTACCTCGTGCAGTTGCGCGACGGCCGCGCGATAGCGCGTGACCATGTCGTCGAAACGAGCAGGGTCGGTGCGTCGCAGCGAGTGCAACTCGTCCGGATCGGCGGCGAGGTCGAACAGCTCCATGCGATGTCCGTCGTCGAACACGAGGAGCTTCAGATTGCCGTGAATCAATGCGCGTCGCGCATGGTTCACGCCCGTGTCCGCAAGGTCGACCATCACGTCACGTTCGGCCGGGGTGCCGCCGTAGAGTTCGTCGACGAGACTCGCGCCGTGAAACGCCGGCTCGGCGGGAACACCCATCAGCGCGAGCACGGTTGGTGCGAGGTCGAGGTGGCTGCGGTTCGCATCGATGGTTCGCGGGGCGACGTGAGGAAGGCGGACCATGAACGGCACTCGAACCAGCGGCTGCCACAGTTCGAATCCGTGCCGGTGGACACCGTGTTCGCCGAAAGCTTCGCCATGGTCCGACGTGATGATGATCGCCGTGTCGTTGGCCCACGGCTGCCGATCAATGAAGGCGAGGAGCTGCCCGACGTAGCGATCCGCGAACGTCACTTCGGCGTCGTACAGATCGCGCAGCGTGCGTCCGTACGGGCCGATGCCGCGATGCGGAAGGTATCGATCGTGCGCGTCCATGAAATGGAACCACGCGAAGAACGGACCCGATGTGTTCGCCGGCGCGGAGAGAATCTGCTCCGCCGCCGCTTCGTGGCGATCGCCGGTGATGTCGAGATCGGTCGTGAAGTCGACGCGGGTCGGGATCAATTGCCAGACGTCGAAGCCCTGCTCGAAGCCCGCGTAGCCGGGGCGGAAGTAGAAGTGGGCCTGCGCGGCGAGCGTGCGCACGTGCGCGTCGTGGAGTCGTTCGGGGAAGAAGAGATCACGCGTCGGATAGCGTCCGAAGAATTGCCCGTCGCGCGCGAGTTCGCTCGGCATCACGCCGCCGAGGAAACCCCCGACCGATTGCGACGTGTACGAACTGATCGCGTGCATGTGTGAGTACACGACCGCGTGCCGCGCGAACTCGGTGAGGTTCGGCGCAATCGGGCGGGCGTAACCGGCCCACGGCATGTCGGCTCGCAGCGAGTCGATCGAGATCATGATCACGTTGCGAACGCCACGTGCTGCCGGCGCGGGCGGAGTATTCGGCGTCGGAGGCGGCGACGCGGGTCGCGGCGGACGTGCAGGGACGATCGCTTCGGCGCGATGCGATCGAATGGTGACTGCCGCCGCGGTGATCGCGCACGACGCGAAGACGAAAGCCGCGAGGGTTCGTGACGAACGAGGAGCGAATGACATCGGGGCGCGGAGTCTATACGCGTTGGGTCCGACACTGATTCACGACCGTACGACCCGCGGGAGGAGTGACCGTTCGTTCTCGCTACGCGGCCGGATGCACTGGCGCACGCACTAGCCACGGCGAGGGCCGGCGGGTGCGCCGCTGGCGCATTTTCGCGGTGGAAACAGCCTTGCTGCGCGTGTCATTGAATCTGCAGCCCGCGGCGGTCGTCGCACCAGGTTCGCCGTTTCGGCGCGCACCGAGGTGGCACGGCAACTGCTCAGGGGGAGTCGTTGCCATGAACCGCATTCCTTCGCTGTCGTTGTTCTCGCTCCTCGCCTTGTCGGCCTGCGGCCCGGCGTTGTGGGTCCCTCCGGTCAACGGAACCGCTCGCGGCACCGCAACGGTCGTCGCGACCGCATCGCCGCCGCCGGCGAGTGGCGGCGTATCGATCACCACCGAGGGCGGGCAGGTCGTCCAGTCAGACGTGATCGCGGTCGACATGAACAACGGGCACGGTGGCTCGACGGCGAGCGCCGCTGCGACGTCGGTGGCCGCCCCGGATGCGGTGGTCGCGGGCATGGACGCAACACTGCACGTCGGGGTTCATGTGCACGTCGCGATCGAAGGCGCGGCGGACTTCGCTCCGCCGACCGAGTGGTTGCTTGCAGGCCCCGGCATCCCTGCCGATGCAGTGGTGGTCGGTGGCTCACTCGATCTCGGCGGCGGGGTGCGAGTGACGATCTCGGCGAACGGAAGCGTCGATACGGCGGACGGCGCGATCGGCGTCGCGGGCTCCGGCGGCGCGACCGGCGTCGTCGCAGATGGCGGCGTCGATACGAGCGTCGCGGTCGGCGTCGGCGGCGCGCGAGGACGAGGTCACGCACGCGGACGCGGCCATGGCGTGGTCGTCGTGCAAGCGGACGTACCGAGCGTGCGCGCGATCGTGAGTGGCACGTTGATCGTCGAAGCACCGGACGGTCGTCAGTGGACCATCGAGGTCGCGGGCGGTGACGTCGACATGGTGCACGGCACCGTCGCATTGCGAACGCATGCACATGTCGCGGCCCGTGTTCGAATCCGCATCGCGCACCAGATCCGCGGCTACGGTGGCGTCGCGCTGGACGCAAATGTGGCCGGGAACGGCGGCAGCGGCGTGGGTGCGGTGCGCGTCGGGGTCGACGTAGGAACGAACGCCGCAGACGGCGTCGACGGGCAAGCAAGCGGTGGTGCGAACGCTGGTGTCGCAGTGAACGCCGCGAGTCGGCCGGCGCGTCGACGACGATCGCTCACGTCGCGAGAGCGTCTCGCGTTGCAGACACTCGTGCGCGTGTCGGCGAGTGTCGCGGCCAACGGGAATGCCTCGGTCGCGCGCGAGGCCCGCGGCGCCGACGCGGCCGCGCATCTGGTCGAAGAAGACACCGTCGAGGACGCCGGACCGCCGATGTTCTATCGGATCCCGATCGTCGGCCGGCGCATCGTGATCGCTGTCGACATCTCGTACTCGATGCGCGATCGCGATCCGTCCGCGCATGCCTTCGACGGCACGCTGCCGAGCAAGCTCGACATGCTCCGCGCGCAACTCGCGAAACTTCTCGGCGCGCTGCCGCCCGACATCGCCGTCGATCTGGTGGCGTTCAGTTCCGACGTGCAAGTGCTGTGGGAGGCGCCGCGCGTGCTCGACGAACGTGCGCTGGTCGAAGCCGTCGAATGGGTCGCGCGTCTGCGCCCGATGGACGAGACCCGTCCGCTCGCGGCTGTGCAGCGCGCCGTCGGAATGCAGTCGGATCAGGTCATCATGCTCACCGACGGGCGGCCGACCTACGCCGACACCGAAGAGCCCGCGCTCATGCAGGTAGCGGCCGGGATGCAGGCGAATATCCGCCTCGATGTCGTGGGAATCGGGCCGGATCAGAATGGCGCGTTCCTCGACGCGCTCGCGCGCCGCGGCCACGGCATCGCGCTCCACTTCTGATCCGACCGCGCCGTCGCGACGATTGACAGCATACTGTCATCTCCTGGATCGCCCGCGCGCGCGCAACGCCGTATCCTCGGCGTCATGCCGCATCTCCGATCCAGTGCGCTCCTCGAACTTCTCGCCGTCGATCTGCCGATCATCCAGGCTCCGATGGCGGGCGTGTCGACACCGGCGATGGCCGCGGCCGTCAGCAACGCGCGCGCGCTGGGTTCGATCGGAATCGGTGCGTCGACCGTCGACGCCGCGCGCCAGATGATCGTGGAGGTGCGCGCACGCACGCGCGGACCCTTCAACGTGAACGTCTTCTGCCACCGCCCGCCCGCGGCCGACCCCGCGCGCGAGCAGCGATGGCGTCAGCGCCTCGCGGGCTACTACGCCGAGCTCGGGCTCGACCCCGC
>CBIHQZ010000455.1:0-5926 GCA_966212315.1 uncultured Myxococcales bacterium | reverse complement strand
GACCTCTTCGATCTGTGCGTAGCGACGGATGCGTCCGTAGTAGTCGTCGAGCAACGCGCGGAACGCGGGTTCCTTTGCGCGACCGACCGCTGCGATCACCAGACGCATCGCCGTTCGAAGCCTCGCTGAAAACGATCGTCGTGAGTGTGTGTCGAAGGACTTCGCGATCGGTCGATCGCTCGAGAAGTAAGGCGGAGCTATTCGCTCGGGATGCCCGGCGCACCCTGCGGCACGAACGCGGGGGTGGGCACGCGCGGCGCGTCCATCCAGAGACCCTCGAGGTCGTAGTACTTGCGTGCTTCGTCGAGGAAGATGTGAACGATCACGTCGCCCAGATCCATGAGCACCCAGTGCCCGGCCGGAAGGCCTTCGCGGCCGCGGGTGCGAATGCCGGCGCTCTTCTTCACGGACTCTTCGATCCCCGAGGCGATCGCGAGCACCTGACGGTCGCTGCGACCGGTCATCACGACGAGGTAATCCGCGTAGTCGACCTTCTCGCCGATATCGACGATCTCGACCCGCTCGGCCTTCTTGTCGAGTGCGGCCACCGCCACGGCGATGGCGATCTTCTTCGCTTCGTCGCGACGACGGCTGTTCGCATCCGACGGCGGCGGCGGGAGCGACGCACGGCGCGCGCTGCTGCTCTTCGCAACGGCGGCCTTGGTCGAAGCCTTCACCGTCGACTTCGTCGCAGTCTTCGCCGTGGTCTTCGCCGCGGTCTTCGACTTCGCGACCCCGCTCTTCGCCTTCGCTGCGGGCTTCGATTTCACCGCGGCGCGTGCCTTGGTGCTCTTCGTCGTAGCCGCGGCCGTCGTGCGCTTCGCGCCTGCTTTTTTCTTCTCTACCAAGCGTCCCTCGTTCGGCGGCCACGCTACCACGACCCTCGCAGCCGTGAATCGACGAACGCCCTCCCGCGCACGCGTGGGCTGCCCTATGTTTCCGCGCGATGTCGTCGCCGCGCGCGTTCACTGTCCTCGGAATCGAATCGTCGTGCGACGAGACCGCGGCGGCCGTGGTTCATGCCGATCTCGACGGTCGCGCCGAAGTGCGGAGTGACATCGTGGCGACACAGATCGCCGAGCACGCGCCCTACGGCGGCGTGGTGCCCGAAATTGCATCGCGTGCGCATCTGCGAGCCATCGGTCCGGTGGTGCGGCGTGCAGTCGACGAAGCGGGTGGATGGGATGCGATCGATGCCGTCGCGGTGACCAACGGCCCCGGTCTGGTGGGTGCCTTGCTGGTCGGCGTGCAGGCGGCCAAGGCGATCGCGTACGCGCGCAAGCTTCCACTCGTCGGGGTGAATCATCTCTCGGGTCACTTGCTCGCGCCGTTTCTCGATCGACCGCTCGCGATCGGCGACAAGCCGGTGTTCCCGTTCGTCGCACTGCTCGCATCGGGAGGGCACACCGCGCTGTATCGCGCCGATTCGGCGCTCGCGATCCGCGAACTCGGATCGACTCGCGACGACGCGGCGGGTGAAGCGTTCGACAAGGTCGCGAAGCTCTGCGGGCTCGGATATCCAGGCGGTCCGGAGATCGATCGACTCGCCGCGAGCGGCAATCCCGAGGCAGTGAAACTCCCGCGACCGTTGCGGCAGCGTGCGTCGCTCGAGTTCAGTTTCAGCGGGCTCAAGACCGCCGTGTCGACCTACGTCGCGAAGCGCGGCGGCGCGCCGACTGTCGGCGACGGATTGGAAGATCTCGCCGCCAGCGTGCAAGCCGCGATCGTCGACACACTGGTGCGAAAACTGATGGCCGCGGTGGCGCAGGAAAAGGTCTCGCACGCGGTGATCTCGGGCGGCGTCGCGGCCAATCGCGGGCTGCGGGCGTCGGCTCGAGCGGCGTGCGAAAAGGCGCGTGTCTCGTTGCACGTGCCGCCGGCGAAGAGCTGCACCGACAACGCGGCGATGATCGCGTACGCGGGCGCGGTGCGACTGCTGGCGGGCGATCGCGATCCCATCGAGTTGCCCGTGCATGCCAATTGGCCGATCGAGCAGGCCCTCGCGGCGCGCGGCACGAACGCCGGACATAGCGCGCGCGAAGCTTGATTCGGGGGGCGAACTGCGCTTACCTCGCGCCGCAATGGCTGCGAACAAGGGCAACGACCCGCACGCGAACGCGACGCACGACAAGAAGACCGCGCACGCGGCGGGGGGACACGATTCCCATCATCACGCCGACGAAGAAGACGTGGTGCGCACGCCCTTGTGGCTGCCGTTCGTCGGAATCGGGCTGCTCATGCTGGGCGCGCTGTTCAGCTACATGTTCGTGTACCCCGGCACGATGAGCGCGAGTCACACCGACGGCGGTGATGGTGGCGACGCGAGTGCCGAGGCCGCTGCGCCTGCGCCCGCCGCTGCGCCCGCGCCGGCAGCGCACTGATCGAGAATCCCTGCTTCCCCGTTCATCCTGAGCGAAGCACTGAGTCTGCGTGGTGCGAAGTCGAAGGACGCCATCGGGTCACCGGGCGTGGTTCGACAGGCTCACCATGAGCGGAACACCCCGGCACGAGCACCGGGCAAGGGCAGGGGGAAGGGCACGGGCAAGGTGTAGGGCGTAGACACCCTGGCCTTCGGTCGTCTATCTACCCCGCACCATGTCGACGCAGTTCCCGACCGACGTTCGCTACACGAAAGATCACGAATGGGCGCGCAAGGAAGGCACCCGCTATCGCATCGGCGTCTCGCAGCACGCGATCGATCAGCTCGGTGACATCACCCTCGTGAACATCGACGCCAAGGTCGGTGACACCCTCGAGGTCGGCAAGCCCTTCGGCACCGTCGAATCGGTCAAGGCCGTCAGCGACGTGTACGTGCCGATCGGCGGGAAGCTCGTCGAGATCAATCCCGGCCTCGCCAATGCCCCCGAGTCGCTCAACGAAGAGCCGTACGGCAAGGGTTGGATGATCGTCGTCGAAGTGACGGGCGCCGAGCCCGAACTCATGGACGCGGCCGCCTATGGCGCCTACGTCGCGACGCTCGATCACTGATCGCATCGTCATCGTTCACTTCGGTCGCTCGTGCTCGTTCGTTCGCCTCGCGATGAACGTCGCGCGCGCGTGGTCACGCGTGGATGTGCGTTCGCCCGTGCGACGAACCATCCGCACCGATCGATGGACGATCCGCCACGATCCGCCCATATACTCCGCGCCCGCTGATCACCCGCCGCTGGAGTGATCGTTTCGTTTCCGCCCGAGGAGAGCTTTCGCGATGCGTTACATCCCGCACACCGAGTCCGAGATCCGCTCGATGCTCGAGGAGATCGGCGTCGGTTCCGTCGACGATCTGTTCGCGCCGATTCCGCAGGCCGGCCGCCTCGGTCGCCCTCTCGCGATCGACCCCGCCATCGACGAAGTCTCGCTGATGTCTCATCTCGACGAACTCGCGTCGCGCAACGAAGCGGTGCGCGGGCTCTCGTTCCTCGGCGCCGGCAGCTACGACCATCACGTGCCGCCGCTCGTCGACCAGATGCTCACGCGCGGCGAATGGCTCACCGCCTACACGCCGTATCAGCCGGAAGTTTCGCAGGGGACGCTGCAAGCGGTGTTCGAGTTCCAGACCATCGTGAGCGAAGTGCTCGGTCTGCCGATCGCGAATGCATCGATGTACGACGGTGCTTCGAGCGCGGCCGAAGGTGCGCTGATGGCGCGGCGCCTCACGCATCGAGACAAGGTGCTCGTCTCGCGCGCGCTCCATCCCGAGTACCGCGAAGTGATCCGCACGTACTTCGCCGGCATTCCTGGCACCAAGGTGGAAGAGGTTGCGTTCGCGAGCGATGGACGCACCGATCTCACCGCGCTCGCCGCAGCGCTCGATCATCAGACCGCGTGTGTGGTCGTCGGCTATCCGAACGTGTTCGGCGCGGTCGAAGATCTCCCCGCGATCTCGGCGCTGCTGAAGAAGCACGAAGCACTGCTCGTGACGTCCACCGCGGAGACGCAGGCGCTCAGCGTGCTGCAGCCGCCGGGGGCGCTCGGAGCCGACATCGCGACCGGCGAAGGGCAGCCGCTCGGAATCCCGCCGAACTTCGGTGGTCCGGGGTGCGGTCTGTTCGCGTGCCGCAATACGCGCGAGTTTCTGCAGAACGTGCCGGGGCGTCTGTGCGGCGAGACGGTCGACGCCGAAGGAAAGCGCGGCTACGTGCTCACTCTCTCGACGCGCGAGCAACACATCCGCCGCGAGAAGGCGACCAGCAACATCTGCACGAACCAGGGGTTGATGGCGCTCTGTCTCACCATCCGCATGTCGCTCCTCGGCAAGTCGGGCTATCAGCAGCTCGGCAAGCTGTGCCTGTCGAAGAGCGAGTACTTGAAGGGCGCGCTTCGCAACGCGGGCTTCGAGATTCCGTTCGCGGCGCCGACGTTCAACGAGTTCGTCGTGAAGCGTAAGGGCGGCGGCAAGACAGCGCCGATGCTCGCGGCGCTCGCTGCGCAGAAGATCTTCGGCGGCGTCGATCTGGGACGCTGGTTCCCCGAGATGGACGACTGCTTCCTCGTCGCGGTGACCGAGCGACACACGAAGGCGGATCTCGATCGCTTCGTCGAAGCGCTCAGCGCGATTTGAACCGCGCGGTAAACCGCACGGCAGTGGCCATCCCTCACCGCCCACGCCATCATTCTCGACCCGCATGAACCGTCGCGACTTCACCCGCCTGGTGCTCGGCAGCTCGGCATCGATCGCACTCGGCAAGACGCTCGCTGCATGCACGCCACCCGCACCCGCTACGCGCACCAACGCGCCGCCCGTTCGCGATCGCGGCCTGCGCCAGCGTGCGATCACTACCGTCGCCGCATCGCGCAGCGCCCGTGAAGGTGCGGGCTTCCCCGTGCATCGGCCGTTTCCCACGCCGGCACTCGCGCTGATGGATCCGTTCGTGCTGCTCGACGAATTCGGGCCGGTGAACTGGGCGCCGGGTGAAGCGGCCGGCGCGCCCGATCATCCGCATCGCGGCTTCGAGACCGTGACGTACATGATCGAAGGGGTGAACCAGCACGCCGACTCGCTCGGCAATCGCGGGCGTCTCGCGCCCGGCGACGTGCAGTGGATGACGGCCGGTGCAGGCATCGTGCACGCGGAGCTTCCGAGCGACGACATCGTGCGCGATGGCGGCATGGTTCACGGCTTCCAGTTGTGGGTGAACCTCCCGGCGCGTTCGAAGATGGTGCCGCCGCGCTATCAAGAAGTTCCCGGTCGCGGGATTCCATTGGCGGCCAGCGCCGACGGTCGTGCGCGTGCACACGTCATCGCCGGCGATGCGCTCGGCACTCGCGCCGTCATCGACACCCACACCCCGATTCAATATCAGCACTGGATTCTCGAGCCGGGCGCGCGTGTCGATCATGGGGTGCGCGCCGATCACAACGTGTGCGCGTTCGTCTTCCGCGGGCGCGCGTCGCTCGGTGAAGAAGGGCGCAGCGTGAACGAATACGAACTCGCGATCTTCGGCGACGGCGATCGCGTGCGCCTCGCGGTCGATCGAAGCGCCGAGCGCCCGGCTGAAATCATGCTCATCGCGGGCGTTCCCATTCGCGAGCCGATCGCGCGACGCGGGCCGTTCGTGATGAACACCGACGAAGAGATCCGTCAGGCCTTCGAAGACTACCGATCGGGTCGCATGGGGAGCGTTCCCGGTTCACGTGGCTGATCGCGTGCGCACGGTGCAGCTCGGCGCGAGCGACGTGCACGTGACGCCGCTCGCGGTGGGCACGTGGGCGTGGGGCGACAAGCCGTTCTGGGGCTACGAGACGGAGTTCGGCGCGCGCGACATCGTCGACGCATTCGGCGCGAGTCTCGAAGCGGGCATCACGTTCTTCGACACCGCCGAGGTGTACGGACACGGCGAGAGCGAGAAGATCCTCGGCTGGCTCGCGCGCAAGTCCGGGGCGGAACTGACCCTCGCGACCAAGTTCGCACCGCTCCGCGAACGTT
>CBIHQZ010000454.1:0-5929 GCA_966212315.1 uncultured Myxococcales bacterium | reverse complement strand
GAACGGTGCGTCGTGACGCGCAGCCCGCAGTGCCTCCGCAGCGCGCACGCACGCTTCGTCGGGCGTGCGCGCGCCGGTGGTCTGCGCACCGAGTTCGCGAAGCACGCGATTGCGGCGTTCGGCCAGCACGCGGAAGGTCGTTTCGATGACCGCGTTGAATACTCCGTCGATCGTTCCGCCGACCCCGCGAATGGGGCTCAACGTGTAGTTGAAGTAGCCCTCCTCGGCGTATCCGTGGCGCTCCATGACGAGCAGTTCGTCTTCGGCGTACACGGCCTCGCCGGTGCTCCGCGCGCTTTCGTACATCGGCCCGATCGTGTCCCAGAGTTCGGGCCACACCTCGCTGCCGGGCCGGCCGAGCGCCCACGGATGCTTCGCGCCGAGGATGGGACTCCACGCGTCGTTGTAGAGCAGCGCGAACTGCGGGCCCCAGTAGAGCGCGATCGGAAACCGCGAACCGAGGCAGATGCTCAATGCCGAACGCAGACTCGTAGGCCACGTCGATGGCGGGCCGAGTGGCGTCGCTGCCCAATCGATCGCGCGCAGTCGCGCACCCATCTCCCCGCCGCCGGCGAGCACATCGTCACTCGACTCGAGCGCGTCGGTCGCAGTGGCGGACGGGAGGCGAGGCTCTTCGACCGATGTTGTATCGCTCACGGCTTGCGGGTGAATAGCCGGGAAGCCTGTGCGTCACCAGCGCACCGGTCATCTCGTCGAGCGGCGGACACCGATTGTTTCGATCACGTTGAGAATGCGAACGCCGTCCGACTGACTCCGAAGCGCACACTCGCCGAGACGACGTTCGTCCGTGCCCGTTCGCTGCGGCAATTTGGTCCTGACCTCCGCTCCCAATGCGCCGCCAGTCGATCGCCACGCACGCGCTTCCTTGCGCATCGATCGCACGCGGAATTCGCGCATCGCATGCGAACGAGCGGGGGAAACATGGGGAAGAACGGCAAGCCGAACATCCTCGTCATCTGGGGTGACGACATCGGCATCGCGAATCTGAGTTGCTACACGCACGGCTTGATGGGGTACCGAACGCCGAACATCGATCGCCTCGCCAAGGAGGGAATGATGTTCACCGACTCGTACGGCGAGCAGTCGTGCACGGCCGGACGATCATCGTTCATCACGGGACAATCGGTGTTCCGCACCGGGCTCTCGAAAGTGGGCACGCCGGGCGCGCCGATCGGCATGAACGACAAGCTCGTGACGATCGCGGCGCTGCTCAAGAACGAGGGGTACTCGACCGGGCAGTTCGGAAAGAATCACCTCGGCGATTTGAACCATCATCTGCCGACGGCTCACGGCTTCGACGAGTTTCTCGGGAACCTCTATCACCTGAACGCCGAAGAAGAGCCGGAGATGGCGGACTACTATCCCGAGAAGGATTTCCCCGAACTGCGCAAGAAGGTGATGCCGCGCGGCGTGATTCATTCATGGGCGACCGACAAGGACGACGCGACGGTGCAAGAGCGCTGGGGGCGCATCGGCAAGCAGCGCATCGAGGACACCGGGCCGCTGACGCGCAAACGAATGGAGACGTGCGACGACGACTTCGTCGCGGCGGCGAAGGACTTCATCAAGCGTCAGCAGAAAGACGCGAAGCCGTTCTTCGTGTGGCTGAACACGACGCACATGCATCTGTTCACGCACACGAAGAAGGGGAGCGTCGGACAGGCCGGTCGATGGCAGTCGCGCTACCACGACACGATGATCGACCACGACAAGCACGTCGGTCAGATGCTCGAGTATCTCGACGAACTCGGGATCGCGGACAACACGTTCGTCATGTATTCGACGGACAACGGGCCGCACATGAACTCATGGCCCGACGGTGCGATGACGCCGTTTCGCAGCGAGAAGAACACGAACTGGGAAGGCGCGTTCCGCGTGCCGATGATCGTGCGCTGGCCCGGCAAGATCGAAGCGGGGAGTGTCTCGAACGAGATCGTCCAGCATCACGACTGGCTGCCGACCTTCCTCGCGATGGCGGGCAACGATCACGTCGTCGAGGATCTGAAGACCAAGGGCGTGCAGGCGATCGGGCGGCAGTACAAGAACCACATCGACGGTGTGAATCTCGTGCCGTACCTCACCGGTCAGGCGAAAGAGAGTCCGCGCAAGCTGTTCGTGTACGTCAGCGACGACGGCGACGTGCTCGGCCTTCGCTACGACAATTGGAAGGTCGTGTTCATGGAACAGCGATGCACCGGCACGCTGCAGGTGTGGGCGGAGCCGTTCACGCGCCTGCGTCTGCCGAAGATTTTCAATCTTCGAACCGACCCGTTCGAGCGCGCCGACGTCACGTCGAACTCGTACTACGACTGGTTGATTCACCACGCGTACATCCTCTACGGCGCGTGGGCGATCGCCGATCAGTTCGCGGCAACGTTCCGCGACTTCCCGCCGGTGCAGCGTCCGAACACGTTCACCATCGATGATGCGTTGCGCATGATGCAAGACGCGTCGAGCGGCGCGAAACAGTAGTTGCGCGTGTCGACGGGGCGGGTGCGCGCACCGGCGCCGGCCTCGTCGCATCACGTCGCAGTCGATGCACGGCGAGGTCCACATGTCCGATGCGTTGGGATCGTGGAAAGAGGGCGCCGCGAAGTCCGCGATCGAGGCCTTCGTCGCGCGCGTTACCGCCGGTGGAAGTGCCGATTTCGTTCCGCCCGAGGATCGCATTGCGACGTTCGACAACGACGGCACCCTCTGGTGCGAGCAGCCGCTGCCGGTGCAGATCTTCTTCGCGCAAGACCGGTTGAAGGCACTCGCCGCGGCGGACCCGTCGATGCGCGAGCGGCAGCCCTTCAAGGCGTTTCTCGAGCACGACATGACCTGGCGATGCTCCGCTGGACGAAGTCGAATACGCGTCCCTCGCTCGCGCTGCTTCTGCACCACGACGATGCAGCGCGCGAAGTCGCCTACGACCGCGAATTCCGCGTGAGTCCACTGGCCGATGCATTGGACCGCGCGGCCGAGTACGGCATCACGGTCGTCAGCATGCGTAGCGATTGGCGGGAGGTGTTTCCGAGGTGAGCGTGCGACTTCGGAGGCGAGCTTCTACTGCGCGGGAAGCCGGTTCATCTCCGCGAACACGTCGTCCGCGGCGCGCATGTTGGGCGTGATCGTGTCGCCGTCGCGCACACGCCGGATGCCGTCGATGAGGATGCGCTCGCCCTCGTGAAGTCCGCCCGACACGATGTACTGATGCGGTCGCTCTTCACCGATCTGGATCTCGCGCGCACGCACGACGTTGTTCGCTTCGACGACGAACACGAACGTCTTGTCGAGAACGGTGTAGGTCGCCTTCTGCGGAATCAGCAGCGCGCCCGGCAGCCGCGTGGTCATCAAGACCTCGCCGGTCTCGCCGTGCCGCAGCAGCCCCTCGGGATTCGGAAAGCCCGCGCGGAATGCGATCGTGCCCGTCTCGTTGTTGAAGTCGGCTTCGATCGTCTGGATCGTTCCCGGGTGCGAGAAGATCTCGTCGTTCGCCATGCGAAGTCGGACCGCGACCTGCTCGTTCGCGGGATGCGTGGTGCGATACGAGAGGTACTCGCGTTCGCTCACGTTGAAATACACCCACATCTGGCTGTTGTCGGCGAGCACCGTGAGCAAGTCGCCCTCGCTCACGAGGCTTCCGCGACGCGCCATCAAACGGCCCACGATGCCATCGAACGGCGCGGTGAGTCGCGAGAAGCGCAGATGCGCCTGCGCCACCGCTCGCTCCGCCGATGCGCGGTTCAAGTTCGCCTGCGAGAGCGCCAGTTCGTTCGGCGACACGACGTTGCCTTCGCGAAGGATGCGCGTGTTCTGGTACTCGACCTCGGCGTGCTGCACTTCGGCGGAGCTGCGAGCCAGCTCCGCTTCGTAGATCACGGGCGTGATCTGGAAGAGCGGGTGCCCGCGATGAACGGTCTGCCCTTCGTCGACGAAGATGTCGCGCAGGTAACCACGCTCGAGCGCACGCACCTCGATGTGCTGGATCGCGCGGATCTGGCACACGTACGCACGCTCGATCTCGGTGTCGCGCTGGACCACCGTCGTGACCTCGAAGCGCGGGCGCGCCTCTTCGGCGTGATGTTGCTGCTGATGATGACAACCACTCGCGGACGACGCGCACGCCATCGCAGTCACGAGCCAACCTTGCGCGTACCGCTTCATCGCGCCGCTCCGGTGTCGGTGTTCGATGCAGCGCCGTTGTTCGCTGCCGGTGTAGCGGTGTTGTTCGCGTTCGATGCGGCGCCGCTGTTCGCAGTCGGTGCAGCGGAGCCGTTCGCCGCCGGTGCGACGCTGTTGGTCGCGTTCGGCGCAGCGCTGCTGTTCGCCGCAGGTGCCGCGCCGCTATTCGCGTTCGGTGCCGCGCCGCCGCGTCGCTGCGGCTCGTACCAGCCACCGCCGAGCGCTTGATAGAGGGTCACCGTCGCGGTCAGTTGCCGCTCCTTCGTTTCGATCAGTTCCATTTGTGCTTCCAGATATTCGCGGCGCGCCGTGAGCACCTCGAGGTAGTCCGCTCGCGCGGAGTTGAACAGGACCGTCGACGTCTCCACTGCTTGCGCCAGATGCTCGACCTGCTGCGCCTTGAACTGGTAGCTCTGCGACAGATTCCGAATCAGGTTGAGGCCCGTGTTCACGTCGAGAAACGCAGTGAGAACCGCGCGCTCGAAGCTGACCACCGCCCGCATCTGGACCGAGTTCGCGGTGAAGTACTCCGCGGTGATGCGATTGCGGTTGAAGATCGGCGCCATCACGCCGGCGAAGATGCCGAACAGAATCGAGTCGGGCGACGTCACGAGATGCACGACGTCGAAGGCCTGCAAGCCCACGTTGGCGTCGAGCCGCAGCGACGGATAGAACGCCGCGCGCGCCGCCGACACATCGAGTGCAGCGGCACGCATTTCATTCTCCGCACGGCGCACGTCGGGGCGGTTCTCGATGAGCTGCGCCGGGGAACCGGTGTGCACCACCGGCGGCTGCAGACCGAGGAAGTCCGCGGTGCTCCGATCGATGCGCTGCGGGAAGCGTCCGAGCAGGAAGTTCAATTCGTTCTCGGTTTGAACGATGCGCTGCGCGATATCGAACTGACGGCTCTGGAAGCCTTGCAACTGCGCCTCGAATCGCTGGACCGCGAGCATGGTGATGCGCGCCGCTTGTTGCTGCAGTCGCACCATCTCGAGCGCCTGCTGCTGAAGCTCGATGCTGTTGCGCAGGATCTCGGCCTGCCGGTCGAGCGCGATCAGCTCGTAGTAGTGACTCGCGACCTCGGCGACGAGCCGCGTGACGACGAAGTTCCGCGCCTCCTGGCTCGCGAGGTAGCGGTACATCGCTGCATTCGCCGAATTGCGAAGCCGCCCCCAGATGTCGACCTCCCACGCCGCGTAGAAGCCGAACGAGTAGTTCTGAAGAACGGCAGGGACGCCGTTGTGTTCGTCGGCCTGACCCTGGCTCGTGAAGCGGCCGACGTGATCGAGGCCCGCGCCCAGCTGGAAACCGAGGCTCGGAAGATACTCACCGCGCCGCGACATGACTTCGTTGTTCGCGATGATCATCTCCTGCACGGACAGGTTCAGTTCCTGATTGTTGTGCATCGCGACATCGATCAATGCGACGAGGTGCGGATCGGGGAAGAACGCGTGCCAGTCGACGCGCGCGGAGTTCTGCGAGTCCGTCATCGCGCCGGACGACGCGGGCGCGCCGAACGAATTCGGCACCGTTCTGCGCGCGGCACGGGCAGCACCGCCGGGGAACGCGGGAAGGCAGCTGGCGACGAGCGCTGCACTCGTGATGGCGACCGCGCTTCGTCGCAGCGCGAGGAACGCAGCGCTACTCATGGTGCGCGCTCCCTTCGGTGACTGGATGCTCGGAACCGTCTTGCGGTCCGGGCACAGGTCCCTCGGTGGCCTTGTGGAAGATCGACCCTTCG
>CBIHQZ010000453.1:0-5946 GCA_966212315.1 uncultured Myxococcales bacterium | reverse complement strand
GGTGATCTCGTTCCGGCTCTTCGGTAAGCGTGTGTTCCGCATGGCGCCGATCCATCACCACTACGAGAAGAAGGGGTGGCCGGAGCCCAAAGTGATCGTTCGATTCTGGGTGATCCAGGTGATGCTGGCGCTCGTCGCGTTGAGTTCGCTGAAGCTACGCTGAACGCCGTTTGCCCCTGGATTTCGGCTCCATCGCACAGCGAGTCTGACGTAACCTCGCTTTCGTGAAGGCCCCGTCCCTCGATCGCAGCGTTGCCGGCAAGAAGGTCACCGTCATCGGCCTCGGCCGGTCGGGCGGTGCGGCGGCGAAGCTCGCGCAACGCAAAGGCGCGGCAACCGTCGTCATCCAGGACAAGCGCGATGCGGTCGACATCGGTGACGACAAGGTGCTGAGCGTCGCGCGCGATGGCATGCGTCTCGAACTCGGCGCGCATCGCGCCGACACGTTGACGAAGAGCGATCTCATCATCGTCTCGCCCGGGGTTCCTTCGATCGACGCGGTGACCGAAGCCGAGCGCGCCGGCGTGCCGGTGATCAGCGAAGTCGAATTCGCGAGCTGGTTCATCGACGCGCCCTACCTCGCGGTGACGGGAACCAACGGCAAGAGCACGGTGACCGCACTGTCGGGCAAGATGCTCGAGGCCGCCGGGATCGAGACATTCGTGGGTGGCAATCTCGGCACCCCGCTTTCCGAAGCGGTGGACACGCCGGCGAGCCGCGCGAACGGAGCGGTCGTGATCGAGCTGTCGTCGTACCAGCTCGAACGCACCTACAGCCTCAAGCCGCGCGTATCGGTCCTCATCAATCTCACCCCCGATCATCTCGATCGCTATCCATCGCTCGCGGAGTACGGAGCGGCGAAGCAGCGCATCTTCATGAATCAGTCGCGCGCCGAACACGCGGTGGTGCCGGCCGACGATGCGGTCGTCCATGCGATGGCGCGAGCGTCGGGCGCGTCGGTGCACACGTGGGGGAGCGGCGATGCCGACATTCGCGTGGTGGGTGACTCGATCGTCGATCCGACCGGCGAGAAGTTCGCGCTCGCAGGGCTGAAGATCCGCGGCGCGCACAACATCGAGAACGCGATGGCGGCGCTTCTGGCGGCGCGTTTGTTCGGTGCGAATGCGCGCGGATTGCGGCAGGCGCTCTATGCGTTCGAAGGCCTCCCGCATCGCATGCAGTTCGTCGCCGAGGACGACGGGATCGTCTATCTGAACGACTCGAAGGCGACCAACGTCGGGGCCGCGGTGAAGGCACTCGAAGGGTGCGACCGCAGCGTGGTGCTCATCGGCGGCGGGCGTCACAAAGGCGGGAGCTACGCGCCGCTCCGGCCGCTTCTGCGCGCGAAGGGTCGCGCCATGGTCCTGATCGGCGAAGCGACCGACGTGATGAAGAAGGAACTCGGTGACGTCGTTCCCTGGCGCGTGGCGGACGACATGTTCGACGCGGTGCGAGTCGCTCGAAATCTCGCGCGCAAGGGCGACGCGGTTCTGCTCGCACCGGCCTGCAGTTCGCTCGATATGTTCGAGAACTACGAGGAGCGCGGAACGGTCTTCACGGCCGCGGTCCGGGCGATGGCAGGCACTTCTCGTCAAGAAGAGGATTTGGACGAAGAGGTTGAGGTAGACGTCGACGGCGTATGAGCTCGACGACGATTCCCGGGAACCTCCGACGCATCGCGACACCGCTGCTTCCCGGCGTGACCGACGCCTCGGCCGCCCCGCCGAACGTCGCGCGCCGCGGGCCGATGGACCTTCAGCTACTCAGCGTGACCCTGCTCCTCGTCGCGTTCGGCGTGGTGATGGTCTATTCGGCGAGTGCGGTCTTCTCGGCGCGCGCACATCACAACGCGCAGTTCTTCCTCACGCGCCAGGCGATGTACGCGGTCGTCGGACTCGGCGCGCTCGCGTTCACGTCGCAGGTCGACTACCGCCGCGTGCGCAAGCTCACGTATCCGCTCTTCGGCGGGACCGTGCTCCTGCTCTTCCTCGTCATTGCCGGGCTCGGACGAACCGTCGGCGGCGCCACGCGCTGGCTGAAATTCGGCCCGATCCTGCTGCAACCAGCGGAACTCGCGAAGGTCACGATCGTGCTCTGGCTCGCGCATTCGCTGAGCAAGAAGCAGGAGAAGATCAAGAGCTTCACCGTCGGCTTCCTGCCGCATCTGCTCATGGCGGGCGTGCTGATGGTGATGTGTCTGAAGCAGCCGGACTTCGGTTCGAGCGTGGTGCTCTTGCTGCTCACCTTCACGCTGATGTTCGTCGCCGGCGCGAAGACCGGTTACCTCCTCGGCGCGGTCGTCCTGGCGATGCCCGTCGCGTGGCAGCTCATCATGGGCTCGGCGTATCGGCGCCGACGCTGGGAAGCGTTCGTCGACCCGTGGGCGCATCGGCACGACATTTCGTATCAGCTCGTCGAGTCGCTCATGTCGTTCGGTGCGGGCGGCACCACGGGTCTCGGACTCGGCGATTCGCGGCAGAAACTGTTCTTCCTCCCCGAAGCGCACACCGACTTCATCGGCGCCATCATCGGTGAGGAACTCGGCTTCATCGGGATGTGCGTGCTCTTCGCGGCCTACGCGTTCCTGATCTATCGCGGCGTCACGATCGCGATCCGTGCAGCCGACGATTACGGAACGTACGTAGCCTTCGGCATCAGCACGCTGTTCTCGCTGCAGGTGATGATCAACCTCGGCGTCGCGATGGGCGTGCTCCCGACGAAGGGACTGACGCTTCCGCTCGTGTCGTACGGCGGCAGTTCGCTGGTCATCAACATGGCCGCGCTCGGTCTGCTGCTCTCGATCTCGCGAGGCAGCTCGCTGCCGCTCGTGGATGCGTCACCGCCGATGAACACGCGGGTCGAGGCCGACGCATGACGTTGCGCGTGATGATCGCTGCGGGCGGAACGGGCGGGCACTTCTACCCCGGGCTCGCCGTGCTCGATGCATTGCGCGCGCGGACCGACGTGCTGCCGATGTTCGTCGGCACCCCGCGCGGAATCGAAGCGCGGGTGGTTCCTCCGATGGGATATCCGATCACGCTGCTCGACATCTCGCCACTCAACGGAATCCGCGGCGCGAAGCTCTTCAGCGCGGTCGCGAAGCTTCCCGCAGCTGGATTCTCGGCGATTCGCGCGCTGCGAAAGTTCCGTCCCGACGTCGTGCTCAGCGTCGGCGGTTACGCGGCCGGACCGATCAGTGCGGCCGCCGTCGCGTCGCGCGTGCCGCTCTTCGTCGTCGAGCCGAATGCGATTCCGGGACTCACGCATCGATGGGTGGGACGGTTCGCGAAACGTGCGTTCGTCACGTGGGAGGAGTCGTCGCACTACTTTCGATCGGATGCGACGCGCGTGATCGGCACGCCCGTGCGTCGTGCATTCCTCGAACGCGCCGAACGTCCTGCGGGCGAGCGCGCGGCGGCTCCGCACCTGTTGATCACCGGTGGCAGCCAGGGTGCCCGCGGCATCAACCGCGTCGTGCCGGGCGCGGCTGCAGTTGCGTTGAAGAGCGGTGTGCGATTCACCGTCACGCATCAAACCGGTGTCGCGGACCTCGACGCGGTGAAGCAAGACTACGCGGCGCACGGGCTCGAAGCCGACGTCGTTCCGTACATCGACGACGTCGCCGCCGCGATGGCGCGGGCGGACTTGATCGTGTGTCGCGCGGGCGCCGGGACGGTTGCCGAACTCGGCGTCATCGGGCGCCCTGCGGTGTTCGTTCCGCTTCCGACGGCCGCCGACGATCATCAGCGCAAGAACGCGGAAGCGGTCGCGGTGCGGGGCGCGGGGGTGTGCATCGCGCAGAAAGACCTCGCGGAGAACACGCTGGCCGACGCGCTCACGCGTCTGTTCCGCGATCGCGGCGCACTCGATCAGATGGCCCGCAAGGCCCGCGAACTCGGACGTCCCAACGCGGCCGACGAAGCGGCGGACGAGATCCTCGCAGCAGCCCGCTGATCACTCGGGTGTCGATTGCGAGCGGAGCGCGGTGATCACCCTGCGGATAAGCGCGATGGTCGCCACGGTAAGCGCCAGATTCGCCGCGGCGCCGAACACGTCGAGCGCGTACCGCGACGGTCCGGCCTCGAGCAGCAAGCCGACCACAGTGGTGAAGAACCGCCAGAGTGGCCACGTGGCGGTGGTGACGATCCATCCGACGAGAACGGTGGTGAACCATCGCGGCACGGGTGCGCTCAGCGCGCGAAGAGAGCGACGGAGCGCGATCATCACCAGGCTCACGTAGGTCACCGCGATCACGGTACCGACCCCGTCGATAATCCAGATGGACTGCTGGTACGCGTGTCCGCGCGAGAGGGCGAGGTGCCTCGCTGCGATGATGCCCAGCACGAATTGCGCGAGTGCGATCGCGCGTAGGCCTGCCGCCGCGTACGCGAGCCCGCGGATGCCGAGGGTGCGTGGAGCGGCAGCGAAGAGCAGCAGGCCGACCGAACTTGCGGGCACGAGGATCAAGAAGAACACGGCGTTGAGCGCGGAGCCGAACATCATCCAGCGAGTGCCGCGTTCGAGGCTCTCGGTGCGCATGCGCTCGAAGGCCATCGAGTTGACGACACGTGCCACCGTCGACACGAACCACCAGGCGAGAAGCGCGATGGAAAGCACGCGGAGCCCGAGGGCGGCACGGGCCCACCGCCACGAAGGCGGAGCTGGGTGTGGTCGGTAGGGCGGAGCAGCGCCGGCGCGCACGGCTTCGGTCGACGACATCGGCCGGAACGATAGCGCGGAACGCAACGTCGGTTTTCGCGGTTGGCGCGTTCACGGATGCGTCTCTCGACGCGCAGAGCCTCGGCGACATGGACGAGGTCGGCGCTCGCCTGCCACACGTCACCTCGCGCGCGCGGCTCCATCTTGCGACCGCGCCCGCGACGCTAGAGTCCCTGCGTGACGATCCATCGCGAGCACTTGAGCAACGGCACCCTTCGACTCCGCACCGACGACTGCAGCTTTCTCTTCACCCGGCTGCGACCGGGTGCGTTGCTCCTCACGGTGCTCGGCGAAGACGACGGCCAGTTCGGCACCGCGGTGCTCGATGAGTTGCAGTCCGAGATCGCGCGCTTCGCGCAGCCGCTCGTGTTGTTCGTCGATGCGCTCGGCGCCGCGCGCGTCGGCACCGCGGTCGCGGCGCGTTGGACCGAGTGGTTCGATTCGCATCGCGGGCACCTCGCGCGCGTTTCGGTGCTGGTGCGCTCGAAGACGATGTCGCTGACCATGTCGATCGCGCGTCATCTGTCGGGCACGGCGGGCGTTTTCGACGTCACGTCGAACACCGCTGCGTTCGAGCGCGAGATCGCACGCGCAGCCGGAACGGGCGCGGGTTCGCCGGCGGCGCGATTCACGCACGACGCGCTCGTCATCGAATGCATCGAGCACGGGGCGGGATGCGTCGAGCTGCGTTCCGACCGATGTTCGTTTCGACTCGAGCCCCTGGCGCGGACGGCGTTGCTCCTCACGATTCGTGGTGTCGATGCCGGTGAGTTCGGAACCGCCGTGATCGATCAGGTGCGTCGCTACGCGCGCGAAGCGGGCGAGTCGGTCGAGTTGTTCGTCGATGCCGACGTCGATGCTGTCGATCCGAGCGTGCGCGAGATGTGGACGCAGTGGATCAAGTCGGATGCGCGGCATGTTCGCCACGTCACGATGCTCGTGGAACCGAAGACCACGCGTCTGTCGATCGCCGTCGCGCGCGAACAGTCGCGGACGACGAGCCAGATCCGATTCGTCGACGAGCGCTCGGTCTTCGATGCTGCGACGATGCGCGCGGGCAAGATTTCCGATCCGTCGCGGCGCACTTCGTAACGCCGCCTCCGTTGACGACGTTCCGCCGCATCGCCCCAGGTGCGGGGCTAGAACACCGATCGGTTTGGAAGTCTGCTGCAATCGCGGCCTTTCGGCGTGCTGCGGCTTACGTCCTCGCCCGCACCCTCGACGTAC
>CBIHQZ010000452.1:0-5954 GCA_966212315.1 uncultured Myxococcales bacterium | reverse complement strand
GGAGACAGCGCGCCGTCGGGCGAGATCCAGATCTTCGAAGAGCGCCACCCGGCCTGCCGCGTCGCGCGTGGCGGCACGACGTCGCGAGACAATTCGTCGAACGAGTCGAGGCGCGACATCAGGTAGGCATCGTTCTCGCCCGCGATGAGTCGATCCACGAACTCGCCCATCTCGCGTGGACGTATCGACACTCCAGTGCGGGCGCGCGTGCCGAGTCGGCCACGATCGAGCGGGGCGACGTCGGCGAGCTTTCCTCGTCCGAGCGTCGCGAGTGCCGGGAGGGTCCATCGTCGCAGCGCAGGCCATTCGGATGCGAGGCCGCGAACGACGCACGGCTCGCGCTTCTCGATGAACGCTTCGAGTCCGCCCTCGTCGTGGCATTCGGGAAGCGCCTCCGCCGGGCGGAGGTACCCAGGCGGATCGATCACAGCGAAAGCTTTCGCACGTTCATGAACAACTCGGCTGCTCGCACCGCGGCGAACATCGGGCGGCTGTCCGTCCACCACAGATTCACCGACAGGCTTGTGTCGATCGAACGCGCCTGATGCCACCAGAGACTCGGGATGAAGAAGAGATCACCCGGTTCGAGTGCGGCCAGAAGCAGCGGCGCACCGCGGAATCGAGGGTGTCGCAGAAGATCGGGTTCGAACGCGTCGACCGGACTGTAATTCGGGACACCCGAATAGAAGGGATGGCGATGAACCCGGCGCGTCTCGCGGCGGTCGAGCATCACGAACTCTTTGCGGCCGCTGATCTGCGCATACAGGTTCTGCGGCAGGTCGCGATGAAGCGGACCCTTCGTGCGCGGCGGAGCGAGCCAGAAGCGCGACCGGTACCAGGGCGAACGTCGCGTGTAGATGGGACGCACGACGTCGTCGAGCAGTTCCGGCGCGTGCTCGTGCGTACGGAAGATCATGTACAGATCGAGCGGCGATGCACCCTCGATCGAATCGAGGTAGTCGCGGAACTTCACCGGCTCGTAGTTCACGCCGGTCTTGGCGTCGTAGATCGCGCCGTTCTTCTTGCGCGCCGCGGGGACGACGCGGTCGCCGAAACGGTCCCGAAAGTAGCCGGGCGTCCATTTTCGCATCGCCGGCCAGTCGTCGATCGCGCCCCGCAGAATCACGGGGCGAGACGCCCTGATGTAGCGCCGCTCGAACTCGTCCGCAGACGGTGGTGCGATTCGCTCGATCGGAGTCATCACGTCATCGCCACCGCGCCGAAGTGTATTCGATCCGGCGCAGAGGCGGGGCATCGAGTTCGCGTCGCGGGCTTCGATTCGAGGTCTGCGTCGTTCGCGAACGCGATCTCCCGTACAATGCCACGGTGTCCGGCGCCGGAACGGAGATGAGTCGAAGCAACCCCGAAGCGCTCGGGCGCCGTCTGCTTCCGCACGGCACCGAGCTGTTTCGTAGCGTCGTGGAAAAGCAGCCGTGGCGCGTCGTTCGTGACCTCGCGATCTGCTACGCGACCATCGTCGGCGCCTTCGTCCTGATGGCCCGCGTGCCCGGCTGGTGGAGCGCCCTCGCGGCGTTCGTCGTGGTCGGGAACCGACAGTACGCGCTCTCGATTCTCACGCACGACGGCGATCACCGAACGCTCTTCGCGCGGCGCGATGTGAACGATCGCATCACGAAGGCCCTGGCATGCGCGCCCGTGGGCGTCGACTTCGAAGGCGAGCGACACAATCACATCACGCATCACCGAGAACTCGCACGCGAGACGGACCCGGATCGCTATCTCTACTCGACCGCCGACAAGTCCACGGTCGCCAGCTTCCTGCTGTTTCTGACGGGTCTGACGATGTTTCCGCGCGCACTACGCAAGGCCCTGCGCGGTACGGCCGGCCGCACCGCACGCCTTCCGCTGCGCGACGCCGTTCTCGGCTTCGTCCGCCGCCGCGGCGAAACGGTCGTCGCACAGGGCTTGATCGCCACCGCGCTGTCCTTCGCGTTCGGCCTGTGGGCCTATCCGTTGTTCTGGATTGCGCCGCTCTACGTGTTCGGGTTCGTGCCTCACAAGATCCGAATGTTCTGCGAGCACGCTCAGCCTGTCTTTCCCGACAGCGCAGCGGACTCACGTCGCATGATCACGTTTCGCCCCGGCATCGTCGAACGAATGCTCTTCGCGCCGTACAACCTGAACTTCCACGCGGAGCATCACATCTGGCCGTACGTGCCCTACTACAATCTCGCGCGTCTCCATCGACTCGCGGTGGAGAGTGCCGATATCGAAGTGCGGCCTAGTTACTTCGGGTTCATCGTTGCGTACCTCGAGCACCTGCCACTCGGGTCGGGTCACACCGCTCGAGGAGGTTGACGGTGTCGAAGCGCGCGCGTGCATCGACCGCGATCACGGTCGGCCTGCTCGCACTTTGTGCCTGCACCGGTTCGCCCACGACCGTCGACAGCGGGAGCGACGCCGGTTCGATCGACGATGCGACCGACGAAGGTACCGTGGGAACCGATGGCGGGATCGACGCGCCGGACTCGCGGCCGCCTTCGCGAGGCTTCGTCGACATGCTCTCCACGTCGGGGATCGACGTGCCGTCAGGCAGCTGGCCATTGCGGGTCGGCCCGATCAACGCGGCCGCAATCGCGGACTGCGATCGTGACGGACTTCCCGATGCCTTCGTATTCGACTGGGCGGGATCGGGCGCGCTCTGGCGCAATCGAGGTTCGATGCACTTCGAGCGGATCGAGCCGCCGCCCGGTCTCGTCGGTCTTGCGCCGAGTGCAGCGGCATTCGGCGACCTGGACAACGACGGCCTGCCGGATCTCATCGTTGCTCTCGGCGTCGAAGCATTGCTTCGATCGCGCATGGATCCGAGCGCGCCGCTGGATCAGGAACTGCGCGTGTATCGCAATCGGGGCAATTGCCAGTTCGAAGACGCGAGCAGCGCGTGGGGATTCGGCGCGTGGCCTTCCATTCGCCAGTCGCTGATCGCGGGCGTCGATCTGGCAGACGTGAACCTCGATGGGCGGCTCGATGTCCTCGGTCGACGGATCCTCGATGGGTCGGCGCCGCTGCGCCTGTATCTCAGTCAGCCCGATGGAACCTGGCACGAGTCGGCGAGTGAGGTCTTCGGCGCGATGACCGGCGCGAACTGGTCCAATCTGTTCACCGACGTCGACCGCGACGGTCTCGCCGATCTGTTCATCTTCTTCGACGGTCGATTCGGGCGCCCCGCGAGGTATCTGCATCGAACGCCTTCAGCGGGTGTTCCCACTTTCGTCGAAGAGGCCTTCGACCCGGACTACTTCGGAGCGGATGCGCTGACGTCTTCGTTGATGGGCGGTGCTTCGGGCGACATCGACGGCGACGGCGCGCTCGACCTCGTGGTCACCGACATCGGCTCACAACATCTGTATCCGTACCGCCTCGCGCGGCGCGACGTTGCGCGCGAGGCCGGCGTCGCATTCGCTACCCTTCCGTCGGGCGCACCACGACTGGGATTCACGCCGAGCCTCGCCGACTACGACAACGACACGTGGCCCGACCTCGCGATCGTGTGTGGTATCGACGATGGCTACTTCGACCCGCCGACGGCAGTGCTCGCCCACAACCGTGGTGACGGCACGTTCGACGACGTGTCCGGACTGCTCCACCAGGGCAGCACCTACGCGGGCGAATGGATGACGGCGACCGACCTCGATCGGGACGGACGGCTCGACTACTGGATGGGCGGATTCGCGATGCCCCCGAGGATCCTGCACAACGAGGTCGACGCGGGGCATTCGATCGCAGTTCGGCTGCACGGACGGACGTCGAACCACGAAGGCGTGGGTGCACGCGTCACGGTTCACCTCGGTCAACGAACGATCGTCCAGGAGATGCAGAGCGGCGGCGGCCCGTGGGGATACGGCGAGCATCGCCTGGTGTTCGGTCTGGGCACCGCGGCCGGTGTCGACTCGATCGACGTTCGCTGGCCCGACGGCTACACGCAGACTGTGGGCGCCGCGGCAAGCGGTACCGACGTTCTCGTCGAAGAGCCGGAATTGATCCGAGTGGATCCGCCGGTGTCGAACGTCGGATCGAATGTATCGATCGCAGTGCACCCCGCGCGACCTGACGGCGCACTGCTCGGTGCGGGGCACGCCGTGACGGTACGGATGGATCCCGACGGCGTGATGCTCCCGGTGCGCGACGATTCCGCGGGCGGTTACTCGGCGACGGCATCGGCCGTGGGCCCGGGTGTGCACATCTTCACGGTTGCCGTCGACGGCGTTGCGCTCCTCGCCCGACCACAAGTGCTCGCGCACTGATCCAGCAGCTTCGATTGACGCCGATACTGCGGAATCCTAGTCTTCGCCGACCGAGGTTCACATTGCTCTCGAAGGTTGGTCCGCTCGTTCGCAACGCTCTTCCCCTCGCGAGATTCGCCGTGGCGCGCGCGACCGGTCGGAAGTTTCCTCTGATGGTCACGATGTCGATGACCGACAAGTGCAACTTCCGATGCGACTACTGCACGCTGCCGCAGATGAACCGTCCCGAGATGACGACGGCTGACTGGCATCGCGCGATCGACGAACTCGCCGATGCCGGGATGATGCGCGTGAGCATCATGGGCGGTGAGCCGCTGATGCGAAAAGACGTGGGCGAGATCGTCGACCATCTCAAGCAGCGAAACATCAACGTCGCGATGAACACCAACGGGTGGTTCTTCCGCGATCGGATGGACATCGTTTCGAAGCTGGATCTTGTGTGCATCACGCTCGACGGCCCGAAGGACGTGAACGATTCGCAGCGTCACAAGGGCGCGCACGACCGCGTGCTCGAAGCGATCGACCTCGCCCGCGCGCATGGCGTGAAGACCATCACGATGACGGTGATGGTGAAGGGCCGGGAGAGCGACATCGATTACGTCCTGCAGGTCGCGCGCGACAAGGGCATCAAGGCGTTCTTCCAGATCGAGCATCCCAGCGACGGCGATACGAACAAGCATATCGGCCCGAACATCAGTGACCAGTCGATCGCCGCGGTGGCGCGGCACCTTCTCGCGAAGAAAGAACAAGGGTGGCCTGTCGGGCCGTCCAAGACGTTCTTGCGTCAGCTCGCGGGCGAGACGGTCGACGGGCAGGATGTCGGAGCGCGCCGGTTCTACAGCTGCGACGATTGCTTTGCGTCGACGTACTTCCTATCGATCACGCCGACGGGACAGGTCGTTCCGTGCCCGTTGACGTTTCGTGCGGAGCAACAGCTCGACGGCCGCGAAATCGGCTTCGCTCGCGCGTTCGAGATGCTCAGTCAGCCGACGGACGCGGGCTGCGGTTGCAACCCGACGACCGAGCTGAACTACCTGCTGCACTTCCGTCCCGAAGCGATCTTGAACGCGTTCGACATCGTCTGAGTCCGACGTCGCTCACCCGCTCATGACGGCGGCGAAGACCGCTGCGCCGAGTGCGAGTGCCGCATAGCGGTAATTCAGCCGCACCTGGCGCAGTCCCGTGAGATCTGCACGGACGATCCGCGAGACCAGCGCGAAGACCCAGGCGGACGAAAACAGCGTCGCGCCTGCGATCACGAGACCGCGCTTGTCGAGCCCGCGCGAGAAGAGCCATGCGAACAAGGGCATCGACACGAGCAGGACCGCCGCAAGTCCGAGCGCTCCGCTCGTGCCCGCGAGCACCGCGATGGTCGTGATGCCTCCGGACCGATCGTCGCTGCGATCCTCGGCCTCGTGAATCAGCTGACTCACGAGGAGCAGCAACGCGAAGAGCGCGACGAAGAGGCGAAACGCACCGCGATCGAGCGAGGGCGCGCCGGCGAAGAACAGTCCGGGCACGCCGATCGCGATGTTCAAGATCGTACCGAGCACGGGCACTCGTTTCAGCCGCGGCGGGGCCGAGTACAGCGTCGCCACGACAAAGACGATCAGTCCCGGCACGAGACCTCGCGGCGAGAGCCACGCGAGCAACGGGAAGATCCCGAGGGCGGGAAACAGCGCGAACTGC
>CBIHQZ010000451.1:0-5957 GCA_966212315.1 uncultured Myxococcales bacterium | reverse complement strand
AAGGAGCCGCGCCCGCAGCGCAGTGATCAGATGCGTTCCCTCGCGCACAATCTCGGTTCGAAGAGCGCAGCGATCGTGCTGGTGCTCGTGCTCGCCCCCGCGAGCGCGGCCGCACAGATCAACGTGCTCCCGCCCGAACTGCGCGAGGTGACCGTCACCGAACACTTGAACGGCAGCGTTCCGCGCGACGTGAGTTTCCGCGACGAGCACGGCACGCAAGTGCGGCTCGCGCAGTACTTCGACGGACACCGTCCGGTCATCCTGCACCTCGCGTACTTCCGCTGTCCGATGCTGTGCAGCATGGTGACCAACGCGCTCGTGCAGGTCATCCGGCAGACGCAATGGACCGTCGGCGAGCAGTTCGACATCGTCACGATCAGCATCGATCCCACCGAAGGCCCGGCCGAAGCCGCGCAGAAGAAACAGTGGGCGCTCGATCTGTACCGCCGCGAGCCCGCGACACGCGGGTGGCACTTTCTCACCGGTGACGCAGCGAGCATCCGTCGCGTCGCCGATGCAGTGGGCTTCGGCTACCACTACGACGCGCGCCAGAACCAATACGCGCACCCCGCGGCGATCATGCTGCTCACGCCCGACGCCCGCGTTGCGCGATATCTCTACGGCATCCAGTTCAATCAGAACGACATGCGCGTCGGACTCCTCGAAGCGTCGCAGGGGCGCTCGATCAGCACCGTCGAACGACTCATTCTGTTCTGCTACCACTACGACCCGCAGGGCCGGCGCTACGTCCTGGTCGCCCTCCAGATCATGAAGATCGGCGGCGTCGTCACGATCGTTTTGCTCGGCGGCTTTCTCGCGACCCTCTGGGCTCGCGAGCGCAGCCGTCGTCCCGCGAAGAACCCTCAGGGCCCGTATCGCGGGCATTCACCGACCCCCCCGACGTCCGATCAAGACGCCCGGAGCTAAGGCCACGACGCGATGAATCCGCAACCAACCGTACAGATGCCGGGCCAGTGGTCCACCGTCGCCCCGACGGTCGACTGGATGTACTACTTCATCTACTGGCTCAGCGTGATCATGTTCATCGGGATCACGGCCGCCGCCGTGTACTTCTGCGTGAAGTACCGACGCCGCCCGGGGGTGAAGTCCGAGCCGACGGGTCACAACAATGCGCTCGAAATCGGCTGGACCGTCGCGCCGGTGATCCTGCTCGTGCTGCTGTTCCACTACGGCTTCAAGGGCTGGATGGAACTCCGCATCCCGCCGGCCGACGCGATCTCGATTCGCGTGCGTGCGAAGAAGTGGCTCTGGGAGTTCGAGTACCCGAACGGCATGCACTCGGTGACGGACCTCCACGTCCCGGTGAATCGTCCGGTGCGCATCGTCCTGTCGTCGGACGACGTGATCCATTCGTTCTTCGTCCCCGCGTTCCGCATCAAGCAGGACGCGACGCCGGGCTTCTACCAGACGACCTGGTTCCAGGCCGTGCACGTAGGCACCGTCGATCTGTTCTGCGCCGAGTACTGCGGCACGGGGCACTCGCAGATGCTCGGTCACATCGTGATCCAGAATCAGGCGGACTACGAACGCTACCTCGCCGAAGGCGTCGGCCCGCGGCAGGGTGAGAGCCCCGCCGACTGGGGACATCGCGTTGCGCAGGAAACGCAGTGCCTCACGTGTCACTCGGTCGATGGCTCGGCGATGACCGGTCCGACCTGGCGCGGTCTCTTCGGCCGCAGCGAGAATCTCGCCGACGGAAGCACTGTGCACGTCGACGAGAACTACATCCGCGAATCGATTCTCCAGCCGGGCGCGAAGGTCGTGCGCGGCTTCCAGCCCGTCATGCCGACGTTCCAGGGAACGCTCCAGGATCGTCAGATCGACGCGCTCATCGCTTACATCAGGACGTTGCACTGAGCGCGCGAGCGCCAGTGATTCGAAGCTCGAGGAAAAAGGAAGTACATCGATGACCACGGACGTCGCAGTCCCGGGCGCGCACGGCGAAGGGGTCGACCCGAACGAGAACTATTTGAAGGCCGGAAAAGGCCTCAAGTCGTGGCTCCTCACGCTCGATCACAAGCGCATCGGGATCATGTACCTGATCTCGGTGATCATCGCGTTCGCCGCGGGCGGAACGTTTGCGCTCCTCGTGCGACTCGAGCTGCTCACGCGCGGCCGCACGATCATGGGGCCCGAGACCTACAACCGCATGTTCACGCTACACGGCGCGGTGATGGTCTTCTTGTTCATCATCCCGTCGGTGCCGGGCGCGTTCGGTAACTTCTTCATACCGATCATGGTCGGCGCGAAGGACGTCGCGTTCCCGAAGCTCAATCTCATGAGCTTCTACATCTACGTCACCGGCGCGATCTTCGCGCTCTTCAGCATCGTCGCCGGCGCGGTCGACACGGGTTGGACCTTCTACACGCCCTACGCCACCGAGACCTCGACCAGCGTCGTCTCGATGGTCCTCGGCGTGTTCATCCTCGGGTTCTCGTCGATCCTCACCGGGCTGAACTTCATCGTCACCGTGCACAAGCTCCGCGCACCGGGCATCACCTGGAAGCGCCTGCCGCTCTTCGTGTGGGGCATGTACGCGACGTCGATCATCCAGGTCCTCGCGACGCCGGTCCTCGCCATCACCCTGCTCCTTCTCGCGATGGAGCGCGTGCTCGGCCTCGGCATCTTCGATCCGCGCCTCGGCGGCGACCCGGTGCTCTTCCAGCACTTCTTCTGGTTCTACTCGCACCCGGCCGTCTACATCATGATCGTTCCGGGCATGGCGATCGTGAGCGAGCTGTTCGCCACGTTCTCGCGCCGCGCGATCTTCGGCTACTTCGCGGTGGCCATGTCGTCGCTCGGTCTCGCGCTCGTCGGCTTCCTCGTGTGGGGTCACCACATGTTCGTGTCGGGCCAGAGCGAGTTCGCCACGATGGCATTCTCGGCGCTGACCTTCCTGGTCGCCATCCCGTCGGGCGTGAAGGTCTTCAACTGGACCGCCACGCTCTACAAGGGCTCGATCGCACTCACCACCCCGATGCTCTACGCACTGAGCTTCCTGGTGCTCTTCACCATCGGCGGACTCACGGGTCTGTTCCTCGGCACGCTCAGCGTCGACGTACACCTTCACGACACGTACTTCGTCGTCGCCCACTTCCACTACGTGATGATGGGCGGGACCGTGATGGGGTTCCTCGGCGGCGTCTGGTACTGGTGGCCGAAGATGACGGGCAAGCTCTACAACGAGACCACCGCGAAGGTGTCGTGGTTCTTCGTGTTCGTCGGCTTCAACGGCGTGTTCCTCATCCAGTTCGTGATGGGGTCGCAAGGCATGCCGCGTCGCTACTACGACTACCTCCCGCGCTACGCGCCGTATCACGCGTTCTCGACGGTGGGCTCGTGGATCCTCGCGGTCGGCTTCCTGATCATGGCGTACGAACTACTTCGCTCGCTGCGTAGCGGTACGAAGTCGCCGCCGAATCCGTGGGGCTCGGCCGGTCTCGAATGGCAGACCGCGACGCCGCCGATCCTGCAGAACTTCAAAGAGACCCCGACCGTCACGCGCGGCCCGTACGACTATCACCTCGCGACCGAGGAGGAGCTGTTCGAAGGCTTCCCCGAGGAGTTCGAGGCGTCGAAGAAGAAGAAGGCCTGATCATCATGGCAAGCACCACCGAAACCGCGGGCCACGCCGACGCAGCACACGGGGACGATCACGCGCACCCCGCGTTCCTGCATCACCACTACGACACGCCCGAACAGCAGTTCGACTCGGCGAAGTTCGGCATGTGGGTCTTCATCGCCACCGAGATCCTCATGTTCGGTGGGTTGTTCGTCGCGTACGGGATCTTCCGCTCGCAAGAGCCGCAGATCTTCCATCTCGCGCACGAGCACCTGAACAAGATCATGGGCGCGGTGAACACCATCGTGCTGCTGTTCAGCTCGCTCACCGCGGCACTCGCGGTGCGTGAGTCGCAGCTCGGGAACCGCAACAAGACGAACATCTACCTGATCGTCACGCTGCTCTGCGCGTGCGTGTTCTTGGTGGTGAAGTTCTTCGAGTACCAACACAAGTTCCACGACGGGCTCTTGCCCGGGAAGTACTTCTTCGCGCACCTGCACACGCATCCGGGCGAGCACCCGCTGCCGTTCCGCGCGCACATGTTCTTCGCGCTCTACTTCATGATGACGGGCCTTCACGGCGTTCACGTCGTGGTCGGCATGTCGATCCTGATCTGGGCGCTCAAGGTCAACATGTCGGGGAAGATCACGAAGGAATACTTCACCCCCATCGAGATCGGGGCGCTCTACTGGCACCTCGTCGACCTCGTGTGGATCTATCTGTTCCCCTTGCTCTACCTGGTGGGTTGAGATGAGCAGCACGAGTCACGATCACGCACACGCCCACGACGACGGACGCGTTCACGCGCACGTCTCACCGGCGTGGTTCATGTGGGGCATCTTCGGGATGCTCATCTTCCTCACGGTGCTCACGGTTGCCGCGTCGTACGTCGACTTCGGTAGCGCGAACACGGTGATCGCAGTGCTCATCGCGACGGTGAAGGCCTCGCTCGTGGCGCTGTTCTTCATGCACCTTCGCTACGACAAGCCGTTCAACGGCTTCGTGTTCGTGATGGCATTCGTGTTCCTCGGCGTCTTCCTGATGCTGACCATGGACGACCTCGGAACGCGCGGTAAGGTCGATGACAGCGCGGGCGTGCAGATCCTTCCGCGCACCGGCGCTGCGGCGCCGGGCGGAATCGATCCGTCGATGGCGCTCGCTTCGCACGGTCACGCCGCCGCGGGCGAACACGGTGCTGCTCCCGCGGGTGAGCACGGTGCTGCGCCGGCCGGCGAGCACGGCGCTGCTCCCGCCGAAGCGCACCACTGAGATCCCTTCGCGGTTGCCGGTGATCACCGGCGCTCCTACACAGTCCGCACGACGGACTGCCCCGTGACACTTCGAACACCTCATTCGCGCCGAGCACTCGCGGCGCTCTCGATCGCATTCGTCATCGCGAGCGGCGGGTGCCGCCGCAAACACGTGTCGGTCGCGTCGGTACCCGAACTCGGATACCCGACCTGCGACGGCGCGCCGTTGCCCGCGGGCGACGTGGTCGCGGCAGAGCATCTGCGCGCGGGGCCCACCTCACTCGATGCGAACGTCGACGAGCGATACGAGCTGCGCCGACGCGGATGCGCCTACGTCGCGACCGTCCGACAGGAGTGGCCGCTCGGTACAGCCGACGTGGAAGTCGTCTTCGACGCGAACCTTATGCCTCTGCGGGCCTGGCGGCGAGAGACGATTCCCGGGTCGCATCGTGCCGACGGGAGCGCCGAGATCCGACGCTACGAGATGCGCACACCGGAGGTGACGATCAAGCGGCGCGGTCCCGAAGGCGTGAGCTACGAAGTGTTGCGCGGACCGCATCCGCGCGCGGTCATCGGACCGGGACGCGGATTGCTCACGGCGTGGATCCGCCGCGCGCACTTGAGCGTGGGCCAGCGCGTGCGCGAGCCGGTGCTCGACATTCGGGAGATCGTCGAGCGACTCGGTGAAGTCACGCTGCGACGCGAGCCCGACATGTTCGTCGACTGGCTCGGGCGCAACGCGCGCGTGTACACGATCTACGGGCGCGAGCCGATCTTCGCCGACGAGAACGACAACGTGATCGGCGACCTCGCGGGGATGCGGCCCGATCGCACGCTCACCACGCCGCGGCCGATGGCGATCCCGATGTACGGGGCGCCGGATCCAGTGGGCACGCCATAGCGGCACCCGAGTCGGCGGACCGCGTGAGCACCGCACCGAGCTGAACGGATCGGAATGCTCGGGCCGCGTAGCGCCGGTCTGCTTCCTGCTCACCACTCGTGGCGAACTCGCCGCGAGGGGGAACCATGAAGCGAACCGGCACACGTACTCGCCAGCTCGAGCAACGATCGCGATGTCTCGATCACACCGGCACCGAAGGGATGCCTGCATCGTGCACCTGCTG
>CBIHQZ010000450.1:0-5960 GCA_966212315.1 uncultured Myxococcales bacterium | reverse complement strand
AACGACGGTTGCTGCCCACCGAAGGCGCCACCCTTCTGCGCGTGTGGATCGCCGCCGAAGCCGCCCGCATTCGGGTCCTTCTTGAAGTCGCCTCCGAACGACGGTTGCTGCCCGAAGCCCGCATTCGGGTCCTTCTTGAAGTCGCCTCCGAACGATGGTTGCCCGCCGACGAAGCCGCCCTTCGGCGCGTCCTTCGATCCCATCATCGGATCGTGATGCCCGCCGCCGAAGCCGCCCTTCGGCGCGTCCTTCGCGCCCATCATCGGGTTCGCAGCGCCGTGCGATTGCGCCATCACTTGCGTGGGTTGCAACCACGACGACGCGCCGAGGTGCGGCTCGGTCCAGTCGACGCCGTACATGCCGTTCTGCGTCGCGACGATCGTTCCGGGATGGAACTGCCCGTCCTGCCACTGCGCCATCACCTGCGATCCGATCGTCAGACCGCCGCCGCCCATCGGCGGCATCATTCCGCCCGTCAACGGCATCGCGCCCGCCATCGGTGCCGAAGTGCCGCCCTGCACGGTGATCTCGAGCGATGTGCCCGGATCGACTTCGCCATCGATGTCCGCGGAGCCACTCAGACGGTAGCCCACGACGTTCGGCGCGGTGTTCTGCACACCCGCGGGGATCGTGAACGAGAACGCGAACTCGTGACGCTGCCCGGGCTGCGCGCTGAACGCACCCGTCACCTGCGTGGGGGCGACGACCGGCGTCGTGTTCGTGCGTCGCTCGGGACCGTTCGGTCCTGCGACCGTGCTCGTCACGTTGCAGTTCAATGCGACCTTGATGTCGGTGATCGCCTGCGCGCGCTTGCCGCCGGTGAACACCACTTTGCCGCTCAGCGTTCCGCCTGCTTGTACGACCGATCCGTTCGGCTCGATCGAAAGCTTCCCGCCACCCACTCCGAAGGCACTCAACAACCCCATGCGTTCCTCCTCGCGGACACAGCCCCCACGCACGATGTGGCCCCCGCCCGCGGCGCGGATTGGACGAGTCCGCGCGTCGCAGGTCAAGCGCCGGCCTCCCGCTTCGTGCGCTGTGCGTGCCCGTGGTTCGGGACACGAATGAAGCGCGCGATTGCCGGGATGACCGGGCGCGTGATGGAGTCAGAGCATGCGCTTCATCGTCTTGCTTGCTGCGATCGCGATTGTTTCTTGTACGCCCTCGGCTGACACCGATGCGTCTATGGTCGATGCGACGGCAGCCGATGCGTCCCCGGAGGCGGATCTCAGTGACGCTGTCGACGCCGCGACGTGCCGTCCCGACGGTTCTTGCCCGAACGATTGTTTACCGGCCGACGCGCCGTGCTGGACGTGCAGTTGGAGCTTTTCCGTCGCCGATTGTCGCTGTCATGCAACCCCCGTCGGCGAAGGGTGTTTCGTCCCGGATTGTTCCGCACCGGGGCCGGCGAGCAGTGGCGATTACTGCGGCACCTACCAGTGGTGCAATCGCGCGTGCGCGGCCGGCCTCACCTGTCGCACCGCGCCGGATGCGGGCGCCGGAAACTTCCTGACGACGTGCCAGCCGTGAGGTTCGTCCCGAGATGGACGCAGACCCCTCCCCATCACTTTCATCGCCGCGTCCGCTCGCCCCTCCCCGAACGACACTTCGCAGTGCGAACCGAGAGTGTCGTCCGAAGAGGGGCACGCAAATAGACTGCGGATGCGACACGCGAGTGCCCCTCTTCGACCGACAGCATCGCGCGTCGATGCGACCGGTGAGGCTGTCGGCCGGGGAGGGGCGAGGGAGCCGAGCGATTCAATCGATGGGGAGGGGTCTGCGGTAGCGCGCGCCGGTTGACCCGTGCCATCGGAACGGAATGATCGCGCCTGCCCGGATCGCGCGCGATCGACCTTCGACAAGCGAGCGCGGCTGTGCCAGAAACGCGGCCTCTTACGAGATCCTGGCGATGGCCGGTTCGCTCGAACCGAAGCTCGTTCGCCGCGCTGGTTCGACCGTGCGAACCCGAACCGACTTGTCGAAACGCTTATCGAAGTGATCGTGCGCGCCCGGGACCGGGCGTTCGGAGTGGCTTCACCACGAACCGTCGACCATGAGTTTCTCGAAACGTTACCGCGACGCGATTCTCTGCGTGCTCCTGCTCGGCGTGCCGTTCTTCTTCTTGCGCGTCAGCACGAAGGACCCGGGGCGGCTCGATGCCCTCGACCGCGCCGTGCTGCGCTCGACCGCGATTCCGCAGTCGTTCGGAACGTGGATCGCGCGCGGCGTCGCGAGTGTCTTCGACGAGTATCTCTATCTCTTCCACGTGAAGCGCGACAACGAACGCCTCCGTGCCGAAGCCGCGCAGCTTCGCGCCGACGCCCAGCGCTATCGCGACTCGTTCGACGAGAACCGCCGCCTTCGACGTCTGCTGCAGTTGCGTGTCGAGACGCCGGGCGAGACCTACGCCGCCGAAGTCGTCGCGCGTGACACCTCGCCGTTCTTCCGCGTCGATCGACTCGCGATCACTGCCGACGGCGCACACGCCCGCGTCGGCATGCCGGTGGTCTCGTACGACGGGCTCGTCGGGCAGATCAACAGCGTGGTCGGTCGCTATGCCAACGTCACGCTCGTCGTCGATTCGCGCAGCGCGGTCGATGCGATGGTCGAACGAACCGGCGCGCGCGGGATTCTTCGCGGCACCGGCGAGCGCAATCGCTACGCGGCGCAGATCGAATATCTCCAGCGCACCGATGACGTGCGCGTCGGCGACACGGTCGTGACCTCGGGGCTCGGCTGCCGCTTCCCCGCGGGGCTTCTGCTCGGTCGCGTGAGTGCCGTGACTCGCCGTGACTTCGGGCTCTATCAGGAAGTCGAAGTCTCGCCCGCGGTGGACTTCTCGCGGCTGCACGAAGTGCTCGTCGTCGCGACGCCGCCCACCGATTGCCACCCCGGTGCGCCGCCGCCGCGTCGTGGCGCGCGTGGTGCGACGCCGTGACCAACGCGCTGTTCCTCGCGGTGGGTTTCACCCTGCTCGTGGTGCAGGGAATGGTGCAGCACGTCGTCGATCGATTCGCGGGGCAATGGATCTGTCCATCGCTCGTGCTGCCAATGGTCCTCTACATGGCCGTCGGATCGTTCTCGATCTCGCGCGGCGCTTCACTGGCGTTCGTGCTCGGGTACTTCATCGACACGTTCTCGAGCCTGCCGATGGGGATGTTCACGTTCGCGATGGTCGCGGTGTTCCTCCTCGCCCGCGTGGCCGGACTGAAGCTGTTCCTCCACGGCGTGGTGTTCCAGATCGTCCTCACGTTGTTCGCGGGTCTCACCGTGGCCGTGCTGATCCTCGGGCTCCACGTGATCTTCGAACGCAACGCGCTGGCGATGGGACCGGCGTTGCTCGTGAGCGCGAGTCAGTCGCTCGCGACCGCGCTGCTGTCACCGATCGTGTTCGCACTCGTGCGCCGCATTCCGGGCGCCGAAACGCCGAAGCCGGAAGAGAGCTGATCGATGCAGCTCATCCAGCGCGCGGCGGTCAGTGAGTTTCGCGAACGCATCCGCGTGATGTCGTTCGTGGTGCTCGTCGCGATCGCCGCGCTGTGCGGACGACTGTTCTATCTGCAGGCGTACAAGGCTTCGTATTACGGGCAGATGGCCGAGGAGAACATCCTTCGCCGTGTCTATCTCCCGTCGACGCGCGGCGTGATTCACGACACGCGCGGGCGTGTGATCGCTGCCAATCGGCCCTCGTACAACGTGTACGTCGTGCCGTACGCGTTCTTGCGGCACTTCGACGAGACCTTTCCTCGCTTCGCGGAATACCTCGGACTCGGTCGCGACGAGCGCGATCGCCTCGAGGCGCGGCTGCGCGAAGCGGCCGACGGCGAGCGGCGCTTCCAGCAGATCGCGGTGCGGGAAGACATCGATCGCGAAACACTGGCGGTGCTCGAGACCCATCGCGACGAACTCCCCGGCGTGACCGTCATCGCGGTGCCGGTGCGCACGTATCCGTTCGGCGAACTCGCGGCGCACGCGGTCGGCTTCTTGAACGAAGTGTCCGGGCAGGACATCGAAGACCATCGCGGCGAGGACTATCGCGCCGGCGATCGCATCGGCCGTTCGGGCCTCGAGCGCGCGTGGGAGAGCCTGTTGCGCGGAAGGCGCGGATGGGTGCGCGTCGATCGCGACTATCGCGGCATCATCCTGTCGTCGCGCGACGAGATCGCCCACTTCGGTCCCGACCGACGGCTCGAACCGGTGCCGGGTCGCGACATGGTGCTCACGCTCGACATGGAGCTGATGCGCGCGATCGATCGCGCGTTTCGCCAGCGTCAGTTTCGCGCGGGCGCGGCCGCCGTCGTCGACGTGCACACCGGGCGAGTGCTGGCGCTGTACTCGCGGCCGTCCATCGATCCGAATCAGATGGCGCTCGGCCTCTCGCCGCAGCTGGCGCGCGAGATCGACGAGAACCCGGATCGTCCGCGCATCGATCGCAGCATCTACGAAACGTATTACCCGGGCTCGACGGTGAAGCCGTTCACCGCGCTCGCGGGGCTGCGTTCGGGGCTGTGGGACGCGCGGCACATCGAGACGTGCACCGGCACGATCATGGTCGGCGGGCGTCATTGGCACTGCGCGCACGGGCACGTGCACGGCGTGGTCGATCTGCATCAGGCGATCGTGCAGTCGTGCAACATCTACTTCTTCCAACTCGCGCGCGCGATCACGCTCGACATGATCGCGCGCGAAGCGACGGAGTTCGGTCTCGGACACCGGACGGGCATCGGCATCAACGCCGAATCCGCGGGGCTCGTGCCGACACGCGAGTGGTATCAGCACGAATTCGGCCGCTTCCGAACGGGCTTCACGATGAACTCCGCGATCGGTCAGGGCGCCACGCGACTCACCGTGCTGCAACTCGCGCTCGGCTACGCGGCGCTCGCGAACGGCGGCGATGTGTACGTGCCGCAGATCGTCGAGCGCATCGAATCGCCCGATGGCGCGGTGCTCCAAGAGTTCCCGCCGGCGGTGCGGCATCACATCGATCTGAACCCTGTCGATCTCGAGCGCGTGCGCGCCGGCCTTCGCGGGGTGGTCGCCGAACCGCACGGCACCGCCCATCGCGCGGCGTTCATTCCCGAGGTCGAGATCGCAGGGAAGACCGGCACCGCGCAGGTCTCGCGCGTCGCGCGGCAGGGCGAGGATGCGCGCCGCGCCTGGTACATGGGACGCGATCACGCATGGTTCGCCGCATTCGCGCCGTACCAGAATCCCGAAGTCGCCATCGTCGTACTCGTCGAACACGGCGGCTCCGGTGGCGACGAAGCCGCACCCGTCGCCGCGCAAGTGCTGCGCGACTACTTCACCCGCATCCGACCGGGTGAACCGATCCCGACGGTGCGTGCGATGCGCGAACAACAAGAAGACAACGCCGCGCGACAGCGCGCACGGAACCGTCACTGATGGCGCGCTCTCTTCAATCACGACTCCGCGAGCAGTTCGACTGGCCGCTCTTTCTCGTGGTCGCGACGCTCGCTGCGATCGGCGTGGTCAATCTCTACAGCGCCACCAGTGCACTCGGCGGCGCGCGCGGTGAGTTGTACATCCAGCAGGTGTACTGGCTCGCGGTGGGTGCCGGCGTCGCCACGCTGGTCGCTGCCGTCGACTACAAGCACTACGAACGTTACGCGTACGGCGCATACGTCGGCAGCATCGTCGCGCTCGTGGCGGTGTTCCTTCTCGGCAAGAGCATCCGCGGGACGCATCGCTGGATCCAGATCGGGAGCTTTCTCTTCCAGCCATCCGAGTTCGTGAAGATCAGCGTGGTGCTCGCGCTCGCACACCATCTGCACCACGACGCTCGCGCAGAGAAACGCACGCTTCGAGACCTGATCCAGCCGGAGGAGATCGTCGAGGCCGGCGAATTCGACCTGGAGGGCCTCTTCATCCGGCTCGACGCCGCGGTCCGCTCGATCGGTGCCCGCCGCGTCGTCCTCGACACCCTCGAGGTCCTCTTCACC
>CBIHQZ010000449.1:0-5981 GCA_966212315.1 uncultured Myxococcales bacterium | reverse complement strand
CGGAATTCGTCCTCGACGCACGTGCCGAAGACGCTCGCGCGATCGAGGTCACCGTTGCGAAGAAGCGCCGCGGAGTTGGCACTCGAGACGCCACCGGTCGCATCGATCGTGAAGTGCACGACGAGACGCCCTTCCAGGTCGCGCTGTTCGCTCAGTTGCCGCTCGTAGCACCCACGAATCGCGCCGAGATGTCCGCGAATCACGCGCGCCACGACATTCGCGGAGAATGGTTCCGGGCTGCTCGATGCGGTCACGGCGGGGGGGCCGAACGTCCGGGTCACACCGAATCGCGCGCGCGAGAATCCCGCGACGCGTGCCGCTTCGAATGCGTGTCGTACGCATTGCTCGTCGGTCGGCGCGAGCGGCGTCGGCGTAGGCGTCTCGATGTGATCGACCGCAAAGCTTCCATTCGCACCGAGGAATGCACCTCGTACTGTGATCGACGGTGCCGTTCGAGGGAGGCAGTTCGCCGCGCGTTCCACGATCGGTTGCATCACTTCGCGCAGCTCGGCTCGTCGCGGTCGTACGCGCTCGTGACGCGATGCTGGCGGTCGATTCGCCACCGCCCCCGCGCACCCTGCACACGCGAGCAGAACGAGAGACGTACGCGATACCCCGATGGCAGCCATGCGAGCGGGCGACTTTCGCGCATCTCGTCGGCCTCGTCTCGCGATCTGCTTCATCGGCGTCCGATGCGCGGGCTAAGCCGGTTCCGTCGCCACCACGCACCGCAACACCTCCGCCACGCTCCACGCCTGCGCCACACACCCGCGCGGTGTGAACGGCGCCTCCGCGTCGGCGATCTCGCTTACCGAGCCGATACACGCCTCGCCGAGATGCGCGGCGAAGCCGTCGAGCGCGCGTCGCGCTCCGGTGCGATCACCGGGTCGCAGTTTCAGGTACGCGTCGACATACGGACCGATCAACCACGCCCACACTGTTCCCTGGTGATACGCGGCGTCGCGCGCCTTCAGGTCGCCGTCGTAGCGCGGTTTGTAATCCGGATGACCCCGCGCGAGCGAACGCAGCCCGAGTGGCGTGAGCAATCGCGACGCCACGACGTTCATCACCGACTCCCAATGCGCGCGATCGAGCACCGGATGATCGAGTGAGATCGCGAACACCTGATTGGGACGACATGCCGGATCGTCTCCGTTCTCGCCGTCGACTACGTCGAACAGATGCTCGGTCTGCGGGTTCCAGAATCGTTCGTTGAAACTTCGCTGCGCGCGATCGGCATGCTCACCGAGTTGTGCCGCGCCCGCTTCGTCGCCGCTCGCATGCAACCACCCCTGCATCAAGCGCAGCGCGTTGTACCAGAGCGCGTTGATCTCGACGGCCTTGCCACGTCGCGGGGTCACCACCCAGTCGCCGACCTTCGCGTCCATCCAGGTGAGCTGATAGCCCTGCTCGCCTTGCGTGAGCAGTCCGTCGCTCGGGTCGACGCCGATGTGAAATCGGGTGCCGCGCAGGTGCGCATCGACGATCTCTCGCAGCTTCGGAAGAATGCTTCGCAGCGTGTCGCGATCGCCCGTGGCGCCGAGGTAGCGCGCGACCGCATGGAAGAACCACAGGCTCGCGTCGGCGGTGTGATAGAGCCCGTCGCGTTCGCCCTCGGGGAACATGTTCGGGATGAGTCCGTCACGCACGTAGTGCGCGAACGTTCGCAGGATGTACCCCGCTTCGAGATGCCGCCCCGTGCAGAGGGTCAGCCCTTCGAGCGAGATCATCGTGTCGCGACCCCAGTCGGTGAACCAGTGATAGCCGGCGATCACGGTGCGCACTTCGTCGCCGGATGCGTGCGCGCGCGCCGCGTCCTCGAGTCGGCCGGCCGGCGTGATGACGAACTGATCGGCCGCCAGCACCAGATCACCCGCGAGCCCACTGCGCGCCGCGGGATGCGCCGCGACCAGTAACCGCCGCCGTCGCTCGTGTTCGGCTGCCGCCGCCGCATCGGGATGCAACGCGAGCATCGCTTCCCACGACTCGGTCGACAGCACGAGGGTCACGTCCGCGCCCGCCGATAGATCCGCGCGGAACACCCCCGGGCTCCAATGCTGGCTGCGATGCGGATAGCCGCGTTCGGCTTCGACGCGATAGCGAACGTTCGCCACGACGCACGGGTCGACGGTGTACGTGCCCCTCGTTCCGAACAGCTTCATCCGCGTGCTCGGATACGGAGATCCTTCCACCAGCACTTCGTATCGATCGTCGATCGCGGTGAACTTGTACGGCCCCGGATGCGGGGCATCGACGTGCGCGTCGTGACTGCGAAAGTGCATCGCGGGTCGCACTTTCATCCGCACCACGCCTTCACCGCGCACCACGCGGTATGTCACCAGCGTGGTGTTCTGCATGTGCGGCATGATCACGCGCTTCTCCACCACGAAATCGCCCAGCGTATACGTCCACACCGGGAGGCCGTCCTCGAGGCGGAACTCACGCAACAGATTCATCCCGTGGATGCGCAATCCCTGTTCGAGTTCGTCGCCGCCGATCGCATGCGCACTGCCGTCCGGAAGGCGCATCTGCTCACCCAGATGCGTGACCATCATCGATCGGCCCAGCGGGTTCGGAAGCGCCGCGACGAGATAGCCGTGGTAGCGCCGAGTGCATGCTCCGGAAATCGATCCCGACGCGTAGCCACCGAGCCCGTTGGTCACGAGCCATTCCCGGCTGAGCAATTCGTCCATCGAGGGACGGTATTAGCTTTCTGTCATTTCGCTGCCGCCCCCCGCGTCGCGGGAACAGCGGCGTCCGTCAGGTCTTCGCGGGCATCGCGCGCAAGGCCGGACCGACGTAAGCGCTGTCGGGGCGGATCAAACGTCCGGTCGCGCGCTGTTCGCTCCAATGCGCGAGCCATCCGCACGCGATGCCGAGCGTGAACGCCGCGACGTAGCGCACGGGATCGACGCCGAGCGCATCGAGCAACGCGGCGCCGAAGAGATCGATGTTCGCGTGCACGCCCTTCGTTCCGTAGAGCGGTGCGCCGTGCTTCTCGAGCCCTTCGGCGACGGAGAGCAACGGCACGTTCCCCATGTGATGCATCGCTGCGCGCAGTGGCGGCAGGCGTGGATCGGCGACCTTGTAGATGCGATGACCGAATCCCGCCAGGCGCGTCTTGGCGTCGAAGCGTTCGCGCATGAAGCGCGCGAGGTCACCGGCACCCGCCGCCTCGTGAAGCAGCAGCCTTGCCTGCGCGGTCGCGCCACCATGGCGCGGACCCGAGAGCGTCGCGTTCGCCGCTGCGAGACACGGCCCCGCATTCGCGCCCGATGACGCCGCGATACGGCACGCGAAGGTCGAAGCCGAGAACCCGTGTTCGCTCTCGAGACAGAGCAGTGTCTCGAACGCCGCCACCGCCGGCGCGTCGTCTCTCGTCGCACCGAGCGCAGCCAGGGCCCGATGCGCATAGCTCCACGTCGTCGGCGGTTCCGCCACGCCGGTCACCGCCGCACACACGCTCGGCACGCGACCCAGAACGCGCGCACTTCGCTCGAACGTGTCGGCGTTGTCGCGCGCCTTCGCGTCTTCGGTGAGTGGCAGCGCGGCCGATAGCGAATCGCTGTGCGGCAGGCGCTTTCCGAGCGCTTCGGCAATCGCGCGATCGTCGGGATCGAGATGCGCGCCACTCGCGAGCAACGCGTCGAAACGCGCGCGCTGTGCCGCATCCGGGAGTTCGCCTGCGAGCACGAGATACGCAGTGTCCTCGTACGATCCGCGCGAGGCGAGTTCCGGAAGAAGGTACCCGCGGACCTGCGCGACGCCGCGTCGTCCGTCGACGTGCGCGATGCGCGTCTGCGCCGCGATCAGACCCTCGAGACTTCCATCGGGCGCGTCGCTCATCGTGTGCGCCGCGAGGGTAATCGGACTCGCGATGCGCGGAACAGGCACATCGTGACGAAACGTCGATCCCCCACCTGATGCCTCGTGGCGGGCAGGGTCAGTCGATGCGCGAGACTTTGCGACGCGCGGCGGCGGTTCGGTACCCTCGCGTCACCTATGGGAGCACGCATCTGGCCGGGCAAACCGTTTCCGCTCGGCGCCTTCTACGACGGCATCGGTGTCAATTTCGCGTTCTTCTCGGAGACCGCGAGCCGCATCGAACTCTGTCTCTTCGACTCGATCGACGACCGCACCGAGCGCGACCGCATCGAACTTCCCGAGTGCACGGCGCACGTGTTCCACGGGTTCATTCCGAACATGAAGCCTGGGCAGCTGTACGGAATCCGCGTGCACGGCCCGTACGATCCCGCCAACGGATCGCGCTTCAATCCGGCTAAATTGCTGGTCGATCCATACGCGCTGGCGATCGCGAACGATCCGAACTGGAAAGCGCAGATGCTGCCGTACCGCCAGGGTCAGCCCGCCGGCGATCTGGTGATCGACGCGACCGACAACGGGTGGGGTGCGCCGAAGTCGGTGGTGGTCGACACCGCATACGTGTGGGATGGCGATCACGTGCTTCGCACCGCGTGGCACGACACCGTGATCTACGAAGTCCACGTCAAGGGCTTCACGAAGAAACATCCCGACGTCCCCGAAGCGATTCGCGGAACGTATGCCGGCGTCGCGAGCGAAGCAGCGATTGCACACTTCAAGAAACTCGGTGTGACTGCGGTCGAACTCCTGCCGATTCACGAATTGGTCGACGATCAGATGCTGGTCGACCGCGGGCTCAAGAATTACTGGGGCTACAACACCCTCGGCTACTTCGCCCCCGCGGGACGCTACTCCTCGAGGGGACGCCTCGGTGAGCAGGTCAACGAGTTCAAGGACATGGTGAAAGTCCTCCACAACCACGGCATCGAGGTGATCCTCGACGTGGTCTACAACCACACCGCGGAGGGGAACCATCTAGGCCCGATGCTGTCACTCAAAGGCATCGACAATCCGAGTTACTACCGACTAGTCGGCGACAATCCACGCTATTACATGGACTACACCGGCTGCGGTAACTCGCTCAACATGCGACATCCGCAAACGTTGAAGCTCATCATGGACAGTCTCCGTTACTGGGTTTCGGAGATGCATGTCGACGGCTTCCGCTTCGATCTCGCGTCGACCCTCGCGCGCGAACTGCACGACGTCGATCGCCTCAGCGCCTTCTTCGACATCATTCATCAAGATCCGGTTCTCTCGCGCACCAAGCTCATCGCCGAACCGTGGGACGTGGGCGACGGCGGCTACCAGGTCGGCAACTTCCCCGTGCTGTGGACCGAATGGAACGGCCGTTACCGCGACTCGGTGCGCAAGTACTGGAAGGGCGACGACGCACTCGCCGCCGAACTCGGCTTCCGTCTCACCGGCTCGTCCGACCTCTACGAATCGAACGGCCGCCGCCCGTACGCGAGCATCAACTTCGTCACCGCGCACGACGGCTTCACGCTGACGGATCTCGTCGCCTACAACCAGAAGCACAACGAAGCGAACGGCGAAGACAACCGCGACGGCACCGACAGCAACGACAGCTGGAATCACGGCACCGAGGGACCGACCGACAACCCCGAGATCCAGGCACTGCGCGATCGCCAGGTCCGCAACTTCATCACGACGCTGATGGTGTCGCAGGGGGTGCCGATGCTCTGTGGCGGCGACGAGTTGTTGCGCTCGCAAGGCGGCACCAACACCGCGTACTGCCAGGACAACGAGATCTCGTGGTTCGACTGGAAGCTCGACGCACGCCAGAAAGCGCACCTCGAGTTCGTCGCGCGCGGGATCCAGTTGAGGAACAGCGAGCCCGTGCTCCGACGCCGCAAGTTCTTCTCCGGCGGTTACGTACACGACAGCGAGCGCAAGGACATCGGCTGGTTCCGTCCCGACGGCGGCGAGATGACCCCGCACGACTGGTCGCTTCCGTACGTGCGCGCGCTGGGCATGCTGCTCGGAGGCGATGCGATTCCCACCCCCGATCGATTCGGCGAGCGCATCCGCAGCGACTCACTGCTCGTGTTGATGAACGCGCATCACGAGGCGATCGA
>CBIHQZ010000448.1:0-5988 GCA_966212315.1 uncultured Myxococcales bacterium | reverse complement strand
GCCCTCGAGCGATGCCACTCGCTGCACGCGCGGTATCGCGATGGTCTCGGCAGCCCGCGGCGCATCACCGTCGACCGATTCGAAACGCGTCGCGCCGTCGACGCCTCCTACCCACACGTCCGTTCCGACGCGCGACAGCGAACGCGCGCGCATTCCCATCAGTCCGTCGCGCACCGTGAGCGTTCGCACCACGCGATCGCCGCGCATCACGACGACGCCGCCCGAGGTCGCGACCCACGTTCGGTCACCGATCGATGCCACTTCGTAGGCATCCGCGCGCGCACCGATGACCTCGGCTACATGCGCCGTCTGCGCGTTCACCAGCGCGCCTCGCACGACACAACAGGCCGCGAGCGCGATCGGCGCGAACCACTTCACGGCGACACCGTGATCGGGATGTTCTGCTCGCGAACATTGGCCGCGAGATCCACCGCGACCACGTGCAGCGCCATTGCGCCGTGCAGCGATTCGGGCACTCGCCACGTCCCTTCCCACGTGCCAGGCGACCGCTGCGTGAGCGCGATGACCTGGCCATCGGGCGTACGCACTTCCACCCGCCGCGCGTCGTCGACGATCTCGATGCCGTGCCCTTCGGTGCGGATCGCGAAAGGCCCCCGTTCGAGCCGGTCGCCGCGCGTCACGGTCTGCGTCGCACGCAGCGTGACGGTTCCGCCCGCTACCATCGAGCCCGTCCATTCGAGGTGTACGAGCGGCGCGGAACTGTCGACCGTGTACCAGACCGAGCGCGTCTCCGCGTGACCGTCGGCGTACGTCACGATCACCCGCACCGGGTGCGTTCCCTCCGGCGCATCGCGCGGAATGAGAAAGCGCGCGGTCCACGCGTGCAGCAGCGGCTCCCACTGTGCCGAGAGCGTCTCGCCGAACGGCAACACCACGGTCACCGCCCGTGCATCTTCGGGTGCGGGAATGCGAATCTCCGGATCGCCCGGAAGTGCGCGTCCAGGCGTGATGGTGGTGTGCGAATCGGCAGCCGCTTCCGTCGCGCCGTCGGGATTCGCGCCGGGTGCGGGCGATGCCGCGTGGGCCGCAACCGCCGGACGATCGTCGACTGCGACGAACGATGTCCACGGTGTCACGAGATGGTGCGCGAGCCCGAGCTGCGTCACCGCTTCGATGTGCGCGGGATCGTCGTGGAACGTGAGCGCCGCGAGGTGTTCGTGGACCGCGGCCTGCGCCCACAGTGAACGTTGCGCTTCGTGCGTCGCATCGCCCGGTGCAGCGGGAAGATCGACGTCGAGCGCGCGTTCGTAGCGACGACCCGCGATCGTTCCGCGCACTCGCACCGTCGCATGGCCGCCGCGCACGTAACGCGCGTGCACTTCGAGCGGACGATCCGCGAACAGATCCGGAAGGCGGCGCGGATAGACGTCGCGCACATCGAGACCGCCCCAGTCGATGGCCACGTCGGTGAACACCGGACGCGCGACGAAGCGCGCGAACCGCTGCGCCGCGTCGTCGGGTGATTCACCGAGGGTCGACACGATGGCGCGACCGCGTCCGATCTCGGCGGCGCGTTCGAGCAGGAAGCGATTCACCGCGGAGCCGACGCCGAGCGAGTAGATGCGCGAGCGTCCGAGATTCTCGGCGATGCCGCGGAGCACGTCGGACTCGTTGCCGATGAAGCCGTCCGTCACGAGCAGCACGATCGGCAAGCGCGCCGGATCGCTGTGTGTCGCGCTCGCTTCCAGCGCCGCGCGAATCGCAGCGAGCATCTCGGTCGCACCGGTTGCGTGCAGACCGTTCACGAACGCGAGGCCGCGTTCGATGTTGGCGGGATTCACCGCGAGCGACTGCGGCGCGAGCGTGTTCACCCCGTCGGCAAAGCGAATGAGCTGGAACGTGTCGTTCGGGCGGAGATCACCGAGAACGCGACGAAGCACCCCCTGCGCTTGTTCGAGCGGGCGTCCGCGCATCGAACTCGAGGTGTCGACGACGACCACCAGATCGCGCGGCGATACGACGTTCGCACCGCGCGCAGAAGGCGGCTGCAGGAGCACACCGAGGTATCCGCTCTCGGCATCGCGATACGGCAGGATTGCAGCGCGCGGCGAATCGCCACCGGCGCGATACCGCACGATCAGATCGCGATCGGCCGTCGCATCGTTCGACGCGAGACGCACCGTCGCATGCTCGGGTCGCTCGTGTTGCACGGCGATGTGGTGGCTCGGTGATGTGACGTCTTCGAGCGGCATCCCGGTGTCGATGTCGACCTGTGCATCGATCGGCGATGCCGTGCGCAACGTGTTGCCCGCGGCCGCGACCGCGGCCGGAAGGTTCGCGTTCGGTGCGAGCGTGTCGCGCGTGGCGTGAGGATCGGCGTGCCCGGGGTCGTAGCGACGCGGCGCGGCCATCGGGAAAACGAACTCGTAACCGCCTTCCGCGAAGGGAACGGTCTGCACGTAATCGATCCGAACGTCGATGCGCTCTCCCGGCTGCAGATTCGCGACCCGCTGCGCGAAGAGCGTCGGACGTTGCTGTTCGAGCAGCGCCGCGTGTCGTCCTTCGCTGCGAGCCTGCGTGTACGTTCGCTGCGCTTCGGCGCGTCGCTGGATGCGTGCTCGCACCACGCGTTCACCGAGGTGCATCTCCATCGCGTCGACCGCGGCGTCGGCGGGGAGCGGGAACAGATAGACCGCTTCGATCGGCTGCGCGTAGTGGTTCTCGAAACGCTGCGTCACCGTCACCCGTGCGGTCGATCCCGAGACGTGCGCGCGCACCGTTGTCTGTGCGAGCGGGAGTTCCGGCTGCTCGCTCGGATGTGCGGGTTCGTTGGCAGCAGCCGGCGTCGGCGCGGTGGCGGGTGCAACCGCATGCGCTGCTCGCGCCGCGTTCGCGTCGGGCGCAGGGGTCTCGATGTGCGCGACTCGCATCGTGCCGCGTGTCGGTCGCGCGAGACTCGCGAGCAAGCGCGGATCGACTTCGCCGATCGTCTCGACCAGGCCGTCGTGCGCCGCGTTTCCGCCCCACATGTGCCAACCGTCGAACATGCGATCGCCGATCTCGAGACCGATCACGTGTCCGCGCGACGTCGAGACGTACACCCATCCGTTCGCGACGATCGGCTGGAACACGATCGGTTCACCGACGCGATAGCCCCAGATGGTGGTGCCGGTGTCGATGTCGACTGCGTACACGTCGCCGTCGACGGTGCCGAACACGAGTTGTGATCCGACCACTGCCGGCGGGCTCACCGCCTGTGCGCCGCGCGCTTCGGCATACGCGCGTCGCCAGACCGTGCGCCCGGTTGCGACGTCGCGCGCGCGGATCTCGCCGCCCATCGCGAAGTACGCGCGGCCGTCCGCGACCGCGGGCGAAGAGCCCTGGAACGCCCATCCCGCGGCGACGTTGCGAAGACCGAGATGCTCGCCGTGCGGAACCGCACCCCACGCGCCGTTCTGTTCGCTTGCGAGGGTGCGATCGCGCGATTCGCCGGTGAGATACGCCGCGTCGAGCGTGTCAGCTTCGCTCGTCGTCGCGCCGTCGTTCGCGGACAGCACGATCGCCTGCTCGCCGGGCGCCTGCCCCGCGCGATCGACCCGCCGCGTGAGCAGCACGTGCGTTCCGTCGACCCACGGCGCGCTCGAAGCCCCCACGTCGCGATGCCAGCGCACCCGGCCGGTGAGGCGATCGAGACGCGTGACGGTGCCGTCCATCGTCGCGAAGAACACCGAATCACCGTGCACCTGCGGCGCCTGGATCACGTCGGCGGGAATCGCCTGCGACCATGCGGGCTCGCCATCGCGCAATCGCCACGCGCCGAATGCGTGCGTGCCATTCGTCGGATACGCGCTGTAGACGAGATCACCCGCGGCAGCCGGCTGGCTCATGAGCGGGTCGCCGAGATATCGATGCCAGCGCATCTCGCCGGTGTTCGCATCGGCGACGAAGATCGTGCAGCTCTCGGTGTTGAAGATGACGCGATCGTCTTTGATCACCGCCGCGCTCGGTCCGCCGTCGGGCGCGCCGACCGACCATTCGAGTTCGCCGGTGTAGGCATCGAGCGCGTAGAACTCGTGGCTCGCGAAACCGCCGCCGAGATACACGCGTCCGTTGGCGAACGCGGGGGTGGTGAGCAATTGCTCGCTCGGCGCAGCGGTTACCCAGCCGCGATGTCCGCCGTCGAAGTTGAAGCGCGCGTTCCCGCCCGCGACCGGATGCGGCATTCGGAGATCGCGAATCTGCATGCGCGCCGAGAGATGGTCTTCGACCCCGGGAGAAACACCGGCGAGCGCATCACGAACGAGCGCGGCGCGGTCGACCGCGGGGGTGCTCTCGGCCGCCACCGGCGTGAGTCCGTCCGCAGATTCTCGGTGTGTCATCGCCGCCGCGCGCTCGTGCGCGGGTCGCGCGGCACTCGAAGCACACGTCGTCGTTGCGAACGCGAGCAACGGGGAGAGCCATGTCGAATACCGGTTCGAACGCACCATCGAAACCTCCGCGACGGGTGCGTGGAGCACGGCCTGTGCCGTGGGTGCGGTCGCGACAGATCACACGAAATGCAGCGATGTGCGCAGCCCGAGCGTGTCTGCGTGGGGACGGCTGCGTGTCTTCAGAGACGCCGTGCGCGGATGCTCACGATGCAGGCCGCGACCATCGCGAGGAGCGAGGCGTATGCGCTGGCGGGGAATCGATTCGGTCGGGCCGCGCGCGGCGGCGCCGATGAAGCACACCAGGCACGCGAACCGGTCGCGGCAGTGTTCAACACGATGCCCACGTGGGTGGCGACCACGCGCTCGTGACCATCGCTCGGATGATTGAGCACGCCGCGTCCGCGCACGTAGAGCGTCGAAGATCCGCCGCCATCAAGTTTGAATCCGTCCCGCGCACCGAGTGCCCGCAACGCTTCCGCGAGTTCGTCGGTGGTCGCGCCGGTGGAGTGTTCGCGCCGTCCGTCGACGACGACGAACCACATCGTGTGGCGGTCGGCAGAGAACGCGAGCGCAGTGCGCGGATGACGCTCGCCGTCGTGGACGATCGCGGGGCTCTCTCGCACGTGTCCGTCGCGAAGCACTTGTTCACGCGCGGCGATCGCATCGGGCCACGCGCCGAGCTGCGCGGCGGCATCGTTCCAGAGCGTCGGTTGCGCGACGTCGGGCGCGACGAGCATGTGCGGTTGCGCCACCGCGTCGAACGCGAGCAACGCATCACGATGCTCACGCCGCGAAGCGGGCCACGTGGTGCCTGCACTGCGCACCGGCCCGAGCGGTCGCATCGTCGTCTCGTCGAAGTAGTCGCCGTTCACCGCCACGATCGCGCCGACCGCGCGCGCCCACGACGACACGGTTCGCGGACCTTCACCGGGCGCGGTGATCCGCGGCACGAAGCGCGCGTTGCAGAGATCCACGGTCACCGCGTCGAGGTCGAACCCGCCGCCGCGATGACTGGCGCGATGCATGTGCTGCAGCACGAGTCCGTTGGCGAGCCGATCGACGCGCTGTGCGAATGCGTCGACCGCACCGCACGCGAGTGCAACGGCGGCGGTAATGATCGCGAGTCGCATCCGTGACACCGCCGGCAGTGTAGCGCGCGTGCGAACGTGCTACCTCGCGCGACGATGACCACGACCGTCACCCATACCGTCGTCACTGCCGAGGGCGCGCGACCCGAGCGCTCGATTCTCTTTCTGCACGGAATCCTCGGGAGCGGCGGCAATTGGCGCACCTTCGCGCGGCGCTTCGTCGCGGCGCGCCCCGATTGGGCGGCAGTGCTCGTCGATCTTCGGATGCACGGCGCGTCGCAGGGCTTCGCGCCACCCCACACGGTCGCGAGCACGGCCGGCGATCTCGACGCGCTCGATGCGGTGTTGCCCTGCCCGGTGCGCGGAATCGTCGGCCACAGCTTCGGCGGCAAGGTCGCACTCGCGTACGTGGCCTCGCATGCCGATCGACTCGACGAAGCATGGATCCTCGACTCGATGCCGGGCGCGCGTCCCGACGAGATTGAGCGGGCGACAACGCTGGCTGACCG
>CBIHQZ010000447.1:0-6008 GCA_966212315.1 uncultured Myxococcales bacterium | reverse complement strand
CGCCCGGTGCGGGCATCGAGGGAGAGGGGCGCGCGGCAGCGGGGGTGAGGTTCCCCTTCGCGCACCGCCGCGCTACCACCCGCGGAAGCCGGCACGTCACGACGTGCCACCACAGCGATCGCTGTGCCTCGGTGCCGCCGTACCGCGCGGTACAGCGCCGCGGATCACACCCTCGATCAGCGCCCGCGAACACCCCGACGCCGTCGCGCGCCAACTGCCGCGATCACCCCGAACGCGACGAGCGCCGCGCGAGACGACCGCTCTCCCCGCGCGGATCCGCCCGGCACTGCGCATCCGCATCCCGGCATCGAACGCGGGTCGATGTCGCCGCCGCCGTCGATGTCCGCATCGCGATCCATCGTGGGATCGGGGTTCATCATCATGCCGCCGTCCATGTCGCGATCATCGACCGGATCGCACTCGTCGCCGATGCCGTCTTCGTCGACGTCGATCTGCGACGGGTTCGCGACCGTGACGCAGTTGTCCATGTCGTCGGGCACGCCGTCGTCGTCGGTGTCCTGCGCGTTCGCGCCGCCGTCGATGATCACTCCGCTGTCCACGGATGCGTCGACGGATGCATCGCGGACTCCGGCATCGCGCCCGGCATCGGTGCCTGCATCGGGACGCGTCATCGTCATGCATCCCGAGAGCGGGAAACCCGCAGCGGGCGAGCGCGCGAGACGACTGTCGGTGATCGGACCGTAGCTGCCGTCCTCGGCGATGTGGTCGGCAGGATGGTTCACGTTCCACAGCCGTTGGAACGCGCGAATCGAATCGGGGCGATAGTCCGTGCCGGGGCAGTCGAAGTGCACGGTGTCGCTCGATCCGAGCCATACGCACCCTGCGCGCTGGAGCGCCGTGCGCGCCGCAGACCAGTTGTTCACGTCGAGCGCGCGACCGCTCTGATGGTTCGATGTACCCACTCGCGCGACGAGACCGCATCCGCCCGAGTTGTAGAGCACGTACTGTTCGGAGACCGGGCGGAACATCGAGTTGATCTGGAGCGCGACCGATCGCGACGCGGTCCACAACGCATCGCGCGCGGTCACCGACATGAGCGGATGGATGCGGCTCGAGGTGAGCGTGACGTTCGCGTGGGGCGTGGCGCGAACGAAGATCGTGGGACGCATGCAGATCTGCGTGTTCACCATCTGCGACGAGATCCCTTCGACGCCTGCGGTACTGCACTGCCCGCGCGCGGCGATGTTCGCCACGGTCTGCGCAGCCGCGACGTGCGCGACGGACGATGCGGCGGCGAACGAAAAGATCGCGACGGTGAGACGCGTACGCATCCGATGACGATCGCCGGTCGGCCGTGCGAACTCAAGTTGCGAAAAGACCCGGGAGTCGCGCGTTCACGTGGCGGTGAATTGACGCTTTGCGTTCCGGCACGTTAATGCTCGACGAAGCGCACTCGATGGCCCCCGACCACACCGCGAACGGCGCGCTCGTTCCACTCGTGCCGAGCATCGCGCCAGGTCCCGAGACGACGGGGCTGAAGCTCGTGGTGGTCATCCCGTGCCTCGACGAAGAACTCGGCATCGCCGCCGTCGTGCGCGATGTGCGCGCGGCGCTTCCCGATGCGCGCATTCTCGTCGTCGACAACGGCTCCACCGATCGCACCGCGGAACGTGCGCGCGAAGCCGGCGCCGAGGTGCTCGTCGAATCACGGCGCGGAAAAGCGCAGGCGATCGTCCCCGCGTTCGGGCATGTCGTTGCCGACGCATTGATCATGATCGATGGCGACGGGAGCTATCCGGCCGACGGCGCCAAACGACTGCTCGAGGCCTTTCGCAAAGACCCGGCCGACATGATCACGGGTGTGCGCATGGCAGGGGGCGCGTCGTCGTTTCGTCCGATGCATCAAGCGGGAACGCGCGCATTCGAAACCGTGCTCCGTATCGTGTTCGGTTACCGCTGCAACGACTTGTTCTCGGGACTGCGCCTCTTCTCGCGGCGCTTCTACGAGAACGTGCCGATCCTCTCGCGAGGGTTCGAACTCGAACTCGAGTTCACGATTCAATCGATCGACAAGGGCTTCCGTTCGCGGGAGATCCCCGTGCCGTTCACCGACCGAGCCGCGGGTTCGGTGTCGAAGTTGCGCAGCATCCGCGACGGCCTCCGGCTTCTACGGCTGCTCGTCGTGCTCTTTCGCGACTACCGCCCGGTTCGATTCTTCGGCGCCGTCTCCGCGCTGTTCGGAACGCTCGGGCTGCTCGCCGGATCGCTGCCGATCTACGAATACTGGCAGACGCGGCTGGTGGGGCGGTTCCCTCTCGCGTTCCTCGCGGCGAGCTTGATGGTCATCTCGTTCTTCAGTCTGCAGACCGGGCTGATCATCGAAGGGACCTTGCGCTACCAGCGCGAAGCCACGCAGTTGCGTCTTCGTCGCGCGACGCGGGCGATCACGAGTCGCGATGACGCGTAACGCGCGCGGGCGCTTCCACCTGCTCACGCAGTTCGTATGGCCGGACGATGCCCCCACTGGCATCTACGCGGAGCACGTCGCGGATGCGTTGATCGCGCGTGGATGCGATGCACGGCTCGTCGCCGGCATCGGCAGCTATCGCAGCACCTCGCGCACGCGCCCCGTCGCGCCCATCGAGCGATTGCCGCACTACGTGGGCCGCCGCGGCGATCTCGTGCGCGTCTTCGCGGAATACGCGTCCGTCACGCTCGCGTTCCGGCGCTACATCCTTCGCTCGGTGCGCCCCGGCGACACCGTCGTCGTCGTCAGCGCGCCCGGCGACACCGTGTGGCTCTCGCGCGCAATCCACGCTCGCGGAGCCCGCGCGGTGTACTGGCTGCAGGACTACTACCCCGAACTCGTACGCAGTCTGTGGGAGGGGCACGCCGTCGTGCGCCGAGCGTTCTGCAGCGCGTGGGATGCGCTTCTCGGACGCTGGGATCTCGTGGTGAAGGCAGCGGGCAATCTCGCGTACGCGGGCGCGAACGCGACCGTGATCCGCAATTGGCCGACGGTGGATCTCGGTCCGCCCGCGGACGCCGTTCCGAGAACTGCGCTCTATTCGGGCAACCTCGGGTACATCCACGACGTCGATGCGTTCGTTCGCGTCTGCGAATCGCTCCGTCGCGACGGCTACGCAATCACCGTTCGCGCCGACGGGCCCGGTGTCGAGAAGCTTCCGTCGTGGATCCATCGGGCGCCGCTTTTCGCCGATCGCGCATCGCTCGCCCGTTCGTACTGGGAGAGCGAGGTCCATCTGATCGCAGGGCACCGGCGCATCGAGCACGCGGTGTTCCCGTCGAAGTCGTGGAACAGCATCGCGAGCGGACGTCGCATCGTGACATCGGGTTTCGGTCCGGCGATGGAGCGTGAACTGGCGGCATCGATCGCATCCGACTACCGCACGCATCTCGCGACGTGGGTCGATGCGCTCGTTCGCACGGAGGTTGCCGTTGGCGAGTGATCGTCTCTATCGCGTGGGTGCGGGTGCGATTCGAGCGTTGCTGCGCTTGCCATTCGTGCGGCCCGTCACGTGGGCGTCGAAGGTCTGGCTGCGACACGCACGCACGATCGCGTGGCTTCGCACGATGGACTTCGACGGCGTGATCGATGGCGGCGCCAATGTGGGGGAGTTCGCTTCGCTCGTGAAAATGGCCCTGCCGCGCGCGGACCTCGTGTGCGTCGAGCCGCACGCAGAGAGCGCCGCGTTGCTCCGCCGAGAGGGCTATCGCGTGATCGAAGCCGCCCTCTGGAACGTCGCGGGCGAACTTCAACTCGTCCAACCGACGGACGCTTCGACGTCGTGCACGGTCGTCGCCGAAGCCGAAGGGCGGCCGACATGGCGTGTCCGCGCGACGCGTCTCGACGCCGTCGACATCGGTGGGAAACGCGTCCTGGTGAAGCTCGATCTCCAAGGCGCCGAAGCGCAGGCGCTCGAAGGGATGGGCGCGCTGTGGGACCGCTGCGCGGCGCTCTTGCTCGAAGTCTCGATCGGCACTCGAGGCACCTATGAAACGCTCCGCGCGATGCTCGCGTCGCGAGGCTTTCACGAGTACTCGACCATCAACGAGCTGGAACAGGACGGGCGCGTGATCGAAGCCGACAAGATCTGGCTGCGAGACAGTGGAAAGTAGTTCGATGACGGCCGCTCAAAGTGTCTCCGCGAAGCATCGCTACCTCGTGCCGCTAGGCCTGTTCCTCGCGGTTGCCGCCGTCTACCTGCTCACCTCGCCAGGACGCATCGACATCATCGACGGGCAGTGGCGCTTCGACGTCGCACGCAACGTCCTTCGCGTCGGCGAACCCGTCGTCTCGGCGCCGTTCCTCGTGTCGCGGGCGCTGCGCGGAAGACTCGGCGCGTTCTATGTCGCATACGGCTTTGCCGGTTCACTCGCGCAGATGCCCCTCGTCGCGCTGGCGCGGGTCTTCGACGACCCGAAGGAAGAACTCGCTCGATGCTTCTCGTCGTTCACGTCGCCCATCTTCGGCGCGGCCGTGGCGCCGGTGCTCTATCGCTTCCATCGGCGACTCGGCGTCGCGCCGCGCCGCGCCGTGATGTGGACGCTCGTGAGCGCATTCGCAACGTTGCTCTGGCCGACAGCGACGACGACGTTCGACAACGCGCAGCATGCCTTCCTGATCACGCTGGCGGCGTACCTCGGATGGCGCTCCGCGAACGAAAGCTCGCGTCGCCTCGCGCTCGGCGCCGGGCTCGTGGCCGGAATGCTCCTGAACTACCAGGAGTCGTTCGTCATCGTGCTGCCTGCTCTCGGTCTCGTCGTGCTCGCGCCGCCTCACGACGACGCGAAGCGCCGCGAAGGCTTTGTTCGCTACGGGCTCTTCGCCGCTGCGTGTGCGATCGGGCTCTCCCTGTGGCTGTCGTACAACTACGCGCGGTTCGGAAGCCCGTTCTACTCTGGGCGATTGGACGTGCTCAGCACGCGCCATCCTCCGCTGCGAGGCAATCCGATCGAAGGCATCAGCAGCCTTCTGGCGAGCCCTGGGCGCAGCGTATTTCTCTACAGCCCGACGCTCTTCCTCGGCATCGTCGGCCTCCGCGCGTTCGCGCGACGAGCGCGGCGACTCGTGCACATGGTCGTCGTCGCGAGCGTGGTGCACCTCGCGGTCGTCGGATCGCTCTCGCTCTTCGCCGGCGAATGGTGCTGGGGGCCGCGATACCTCGTCGGGTTTCTACCGCTCTGGAGCCTGGCGTTCCCGTACGCCTTCGAGGGTGTCTCGCGCGCGGCCCTTCGCAACGCGATCGTGATCGCAGGGCTGCTGGTGCAACTGCTCGCGGTGAGCATCGAACCGATGCGCTTTCACAACGAGCACAAGCTCGACGACTTCTTCTGGGCGACAGAGCACTGGTTCTATTTCCGTCACTCGGCGCTGGCCTCTCGCGTCAGCGAGATCGCATCGACGATTCGCGAGGGCGTGCCGCGCGAAGCTCGCTACTTCGCGCCGTCGGTCGACATGAACATGGTGACGCTCTGCCCGATGCGTCTGTGGACGCCGGATGACGGACCGCGAATCATGCGCTGGTTCTCGGTCTATTACCTGCCGCGCCCATGGCCGTTCTGGATGCGCACGATTCCGGACGCGCAGCGACCGCTCGATCCCACGCAAGCGACTGCGTTCTTTCTCGCCCTCGGACTGCTCGGCATGGTGTTCGTTCGCGCCGGCGTGCGCGAGGAACTCGCTGCGGGCGACGCGACTCGCACGAACGACGGAAGTGACAGCGCATGAGCACGCGCGATCACAGGTGACATCGGTCTATCGCACCGAGGTCACCGTATCGCCGCGCGTGAGGAAGTCCCCCGTTACGGCACCGTCGCGAACCAGCGAACGCCCGCGAACGGCGTGACGTTGAAGTCGCACAGACCGAGCACTTTCATGTATGTCGGCGTCGTGACGGGGCCGTAGTCGAAATCGAGTTGCGTCGTGCCGGGAAGCACGTCGACGCGGTACTGACGGATCGCCACGTCCGGGGGACGGACGTTCATCGTGAACGGCTGGGTCCAGGTCTTGAGTCGGCAGCTCT
>CBIHQZ010000446.1:0-6009 GCA_966212315.1 uncultured Myxococcales bacterium | reverse complement strand
TCGCGGTTGAAGGTGGTGCCCGGCCCCAGCGCGCGCTGGGTTAAGCGATCGACGATGCCGGGGCGCTCGCGGGCGGGAATCAATGCTAACAACGGTGTGGTGGCAGTGAGCGTGGCGATGAGACGCCCGCGTAGCGACTGCATCAGCGACGCCATCACCGGTGGGAACTTCGCGCCGAGTTCGAGCACCAGCGCGCGCGGGAGAACCAGTAGTTCGCCGTCGGTCACCGCGGTCACCGACGCCGAGCGCGGCGTGTCGTCGAGCAGCGCCATCTCGCCGAAGAAGCTTCCTTCGCCGACGCGCGCGAGCGGCCGCGGTGGTGTTCCGCGCGTCGCCACCAGATCGCCGCGGACGACGATGTACACGCAATCGGGAATGTCGCCTTCGGAGATCACGCGATCGCCGGGCGCGACTTCGAGCACGTCGATGCGTCGCACCAGCATGTCGAGCGCTTCGCGCGGAAGCTGACCGAGCAGCGGAAGTCCCGCCAGTCGCTCTGGATCGACGCGTGGTTTCGGCACAGGCGCAGGCGCCATCTCGAGCGGACGCTTCTTGAAGAGTTCATCGCTCGCGTCGAGTTCGAGCAACGAGATCCGTTCGGGCTCGGGCTCCGGTTCGAGCGGTGCGAGCGAGAGACCCGATCCGCTCTTGGCGACGTTCGCTTGCGCTTCATCGCCGCGGAGATCCTGGTAGCCCGTGTCGACCGGCGCCCGCGATGCATCGAGCGTGATGTCGCGCGTTCCGGCCGGCGCGTCGGGGCTCTTCGTCGAAGGGAGCACCTTGGCGATCTCGATGTGCTCGAGCGTGATCCGCTCTTCGCCATCGAACGACAGATCCGGTTCTTCGGGCAGCGGCGCAGGGCTCGCCGGTTGCGGACGCACCTGCGGGACGACGGCAGGCTTCGTGGGCGCTACCGGTTGAATGCTGGCGCGACCAGAGGGCAGCATGCTCGCGCGCGGTGCGAGTCGATCGATCAACGCGGTCGCTTCCGGATCGCCCGGCGCGAGTTGCAGAAGCACGCGGCACGCGGCTACGGCCTTGAGGTCGAAGCCTTCGCGCACGTACGCCAGCGACGCATCTCGAAACGCGCGCACTGCCCGCGGTCGATCGCCGAGGGCGCGCGCGCCTTCGCCCACTTTCATCAGCCAGCGCGGATCGTGTGGCTCGGCGGCGGCGATCCGCTCGTGGAGCAGCACGCTTGTCGCGACGTCACCCGACGTCACCGCGGCGATCGCTTGTTCCTTCAACGCGCGGAGATCGACGGTCGGCACGAACGGCAGCGTACACCCTCGCTCGGTTTCGTTGGAACGCACGCAGAGGACCCGCGAGTCGGTGCCCGAACGAGCTGTGGTGGCACGTCGCGCCGTGCCGGCGCGGAGGGCGCTCCGAATGCATCGACCGTTGACTCCGGCGCGTCACGACGCTCCACGACAGCCGTGGGAAATCGCTTCCGCAGCAATCACGGTGACGAACTGGCCGCTCGAGTACGACTTCGCGAGAGCGCACGCACATGCGCTTCGGCCCTTCGTGCCCAGGTGTCGCGTGATCCACCCGCGTCGAGGTAGCGCTGCCATTCCTGAAGCGCTTCGGCGTTGCGACCCTGCGCTTCGCGCGCGAGGCCGAGGTAGTAATGCACTTCGTACGCGGGCGTGTAGAACACACTCGACGAGGTCAGCGATTCCGCGGCCGGGTCGATCGACAGCGCGTGTTGCGCCGCGTCGCGCGCTTCGTACTCGCGTCCTTCGCGATCGAGCGCGCTCGCGAGACCCCAGAGCCCGCCATCGTAGCCAGGGATGATCGCGACACACGCCTGGTAGTGCGCGATCGAATCGTCGGGCGCGTGAAGATAGGTCTCGATCTCGGCGAGGTTGCAGAGTGCGAGGCCGCGGGTCGAATTCGCGAGTGGAAGATCGAGCAGCGTGCGGTAGGCGTCGCGCGCTTCGACGAAGCGATCGAGCATCGTGAACGCGATGCCCAGCTGGAAGAGCACCCCGGCACGTTGCGGACCGTCGCCCGCATGAACGGCTGCGGTCTGCAGATGCCGCAGCATGGCGGCTCCATCGCGCAGTTCGAAGTCGATGTCGCCGAGATCGACCCACGCCGTGACGAGCGACGGCGCGCGTTCGGTGATCGCGGTGAACGCCTCGTGAAGTTCGTGCAGTTGCCGCTCGGTCGATGCCACGGTCATCTCCGCACGCTCGAGTCGCGCACGACGCGAGAGCAATTGACGGAGCGCGAGATGGATCTCCAGCAACTCACGCTCGGCGGCCGCCCGATGTGGCTCGTCGGCATCGCGCCACGACACGTGCAGGCCCGGATCGCTGGCCATGCTCTGAGCCGATGCTGGCGAACCGATCGCGAGGATGGTGACCGCGACCAGTGCCGTCAGTGGCGAGCGAAACCGCCCGGTCGTCACGGTTGGATCCGGAAGAGCCCCGATTCGTCGCGAACGAGACGATCAGGTACCAGCGCGGCGGGATTCGCCGCGGTTCCAGGGGCCGCGCGCTGTGCTTCGGAGAGAGTCGCCACGATGCTCGGTCGCCAGGCGGCCGGTGCGCGTGTCGATGCGCGTGCGAGAAATGCGATCGCCTCGCGTCCTCGTCCTGCGAACACGTATGCCGTGCCTACCGCGGCGTCGGTCTCTCCGTCGATCAAGCCGCCGGCGCGCAGCGAGGTCGATGCGTACGGCGAAGGGAGGTCGGCACCGCGGGCGACTTCGCGCGCTTCGTCGTCGCGACCGCGGCGGTGGAGCGCGAGCGAGAGCATCGCGCGTGCGATCGCAGCGGATGCCGTCGGACCGGCGAGCTCGCGGAGGATCACGATCGCGTCGTCGACTCCGGCGGGGCCGCGCGCCATGCTCCATCGCGCGACTTCGAGCACGATCTGTCCGCGTGCATCGTCGTTGCCCTGCAGCCGCGGGAGGGCTCGACGCGCGGCACGCACGGCCTCTTCGTACTGCCCGTCGCGCGCGATCAGGTATGCGCGCGTGAGCGCGACGTCGGCGTCGTCTTCGACGTGAGGGTCCGCGGCCAGTGCGCGGGTCAGTTCGGTCCTCGCGGCATCGAATTGTTGCAGCACGCGCAACACCACCGCGCGCCGAGCGTGCAACGCGGCATCATCGGGACGCACCGCGAGAAGCGCTTCGAGATCTTCCAGCGCCATGCGTGCAGGGGCCGCCGTCCCGACCAGCACCCATCCCTCGCTGTTCCAGCGAACACCCGCGATCGGGTCGTGCGGCGCGTCGCGATCACCAGCCGTCGCGGTGGGCCAGTGCACGCGCCCCGCTTCGCCTGCCGTCGCGTCGAGCAGCGCGGACAAGGCGATCACTGCGCCCACGAACGCACGATGCGAGAGCCTCCGCATCGATCAGGGACTCCGCCGCGGTGACGACACGCGGGTCCAATTCGGAATCATCAAGCCCGTGTTCGGATCGATCGCCATGCCGGCCGTCGCGGACGGACGCGCACGCGTGGTCACCCGCGTTGCGGGGACGGGCCGACCGTCGAAATTCGGAACCATCAGCCCCGTCGACGGATCCATGCGCATGGCATCGGTCGCGGTGCTCGGGCGGGTCTGCGGTGCGTGTTCGATCCGGCGCGCAACCGAACCATCGGGGTCCGGGATGATCAGACCGGTCGAGGGATCGACGACCATCGCAACGCGCGATTCGTCCGAGTGCGAGACACGCTCGGGCGCCGCATCGATTGCAATCGGCGGCAGCAACGTCGTCGTGCTCGCAGCGCCCATTTCGACGGCGGCCTGATCGCCGGGTTCTTCGGCACGAGCCGTCACCGCGAAGAGAAGCGTCACGAGCGCGAACGCGAAACGACGCATGGGTCGAACGCTACCACTGCATGCGCGGAGCGTCAGGCTGCGGTGCCGCGTCATCGCCGGCGAACAGCCGCAGGGTGCGTCGCAGTGCGCGCCCGACGACGACGCGCTGCATCGACGCGCAGCGGTGCGATCGCGGTTGCCGGCGCGACCACCGCGGGCTCGATCGCAGGGTCGGTCATCGCTGCCGAGGTCTCGTCTGCGGCGGGATGAAGTTCGACCAACCCGCCACCACGCCCACGTCCGATGCGCTCGGGCACGTGCCGCGGACCGCTGGACGCGTCGACCGGCGCACCCGGATGGTGCACATCGACGATTCCGCCCGAGCTTCCACCGACACCGCCACCACTTCCGCTCGCGCCCGTCGCGGCGGGGATATCCATTCCCTGCATCAGCGTCGTGAGCATGCTCGGATCGATTGCGCCTGCACCCGCGCCACTCGCGTTCGGGAGTCCGGGAATCGTCACCGCGCTCGCGCCGCCATGGCCCGTCTGCGCCGCGCGCGAGCCGTTCATCGCCGCGAGAAGTGCCGCCAGCATCTCGGGTGGCATCGAGCCGCCGAGCGCACCGAGCATCTCGGGCGACACACCCGAGAGCGAGATCACATCGTCGTCATCGGCGCGGACAGCCGGCGCGTACGCGTTCACGCACGTCAGCGCGACGAGAAACATTCCGATTCGCGCGGAGCTGTCGCAGCGGCGAAACATCGGGCGCAACGCTACCACCTACGTCGCGCCTCGTCCGTGCGAAGCCTGCGCGCTGTCGCAGCGATGGACCGGGCCGGTGTCGCGCGATTAGAGTACCGCCCCTCCATGAGCTACCTCGTTCTCGCGCGAAAATGGCGTCCGCAGACGTTTGCGGATCTCGTCGGCCAGGAGCACGTCGCCCAGACGCTCCGCAATGCGATCGCGCAGAACCGCCTCGCCCACGCGTTTCTGTTCACCGGCGCTCGCGGGGTCGGCAAGACCACCATCGCGCGCGTCCTCGCCAAGTCGCTCAACTGCCTGAGTGCGACCGGCCCGACGGCCGACCCGTGTGCCAAGTGCGCGGCGTGCGAGGAGATCGCCAAGGGCAACGACGTCGACGTGAAAGAGATCGACGGCGCATCGAACAACAGCGTCGACGACGTGCGACGGCTCCAGGAATCGCTCCCGTATCTCCCGCAGCGCGATCGCTTCAAAGTCGTGATCATCGACGAAGTCCACATGCTCTCGACCGGTGCGTTCAACGCGCTGCTCAAGACGTTGGAAGAGCCGCCGCCGCACGTGAAGTTCATCTTCGCGACGACCGAAGTTCACAAGGTTCCGATCACGATCCTGTCGCGCTGTCAGCGTTACGACTTCAAGCTCATCCCGACGCAGAAGATCCGCGAACGCGTCGAGTACATCCTCGGCCAGGAGAACATCGCGCACGATGCCGCGTCGGTGGCGCTCGTTGCCCGTGAAGCCGCCGGCTCGATGCGTGATGCGCTCTCGCTGCTCGATCAGGTGATCGCGGGCGCGAGCGACAAGCTCACCGGCGTCGATGCATCGCGTCTGCTCGGCGTGGCGAATCGCTCGGTGCTCTACGATCTCGCACGCGCACTTCTCGTCGGCGATGCTGCGAAGGTGCTGTCGATCGTGCAATCGGTCGCCAACGAGGGTTACGATCTGGCGACGTTCGCGCGCGACTTTCTGGCTGTCCTGCGCGACCTCGTGGTGGCGCGCGTGGTTCCCGATCCGAGTGAGTTGCTCGACCTCGCGGACGAAGAGCGCGGCGACGTGCTGACGATCGCGAAGGAGTGCGATCGCAACGACCTCGAGCGTCTCTTCCACGCATGGTCGAAGACCACCGACGACGTCGCGCGTGCGCGCGAGCAGCGCTGGGTGCTGGAGATGGCGCTGGTGCGTCTCGCGCATCGTCCCGCGCTGGTGCCGGTCGACGACCTCGTCGCGCGCCTCGCGGATCTCGAGAAGCGCCTCGGCGCCGGCGGCGGTGATTCGCCGCGCGGTCCGTCGGCAGGTGGCGGCGGTAGTGGAAGCGGCGGCGGGAGCGCGGGTGCGAGTGGTGCGGGTCGATCCGGTGGCGGTTCGACGGGCGCGGGTCGCCCGACCGCGAGCAGCGCGAGTGCGCCGAGCATGACGGCTTCCGCATCGACGCGGCCCGAAGGTGTGGCGCGTGGTGGTGCGAGCAGCGCGG
>CBIHQZ010000445.1:0-6015 GCA_966212315.1 uncultured Myxococcales bacterium | reverse complement strand
AGCGCGAGCTGCGTGTCGACGAGTGCCCGGCGCGAACGAAGCTGACGATGGAGCAGCGCCGCCGCGATCACCGCCATGACCGCGCAGACCGAGTCGAACGCGACCGCGAGAATGGTCGTTCGATGGCGGATCGCGCGGATCTCGGTGGCCAGCTGGCGTCCGCCCGCGGCGTTGACCTCGGTCGCTTGCGAGACCTGCTCGAGAACGTGTTGCCGCGCAGGCTCCACGGTCCCACCGAGCAGCCTGGCAGCATCGTCTGTTGCACCGGACGCAGCGCTGTCCCGCGTTCGCATCGCGGCGCTTTCGAATCGCAGCCAGCCCTCCTCGAGTTCGATCCGCAACGGCTGCTCGCCGGCAACCAGCGGAAGACGCAGATACCCGCGCGTTCGGTCTCGCAGGCGGGTCAACTCGGCGTCCAGCGTTCGACCTGCCGCCGCTCGATCCTGCGGCTCGTGCACGAATCGAGAGAGCGCAATCTCCGACTCGAGCACGGATCTGCGCACGAGCGCGAGACGCTCGATGCTCGGCGCCGAGTTGTCGGTGATGTCGCTCGCGAGCGTGCCGACGCGCGCCGACGACTGCTGCACGATGAGATTCGTCGCGACGAAGCTCCCCACGACGGCCGAGAACGCCATCACGAGTGCCACGCCCGAGCCCCGCGTGCGCGCCGCCGATTGCTGTGACGTCATCCTGGGCCTGTTGCGTCGCGCGTGGCTTCGTCAAGTGACGACGCGGTCTTCACGCGCGCTTCGAATCGTACGGCCGATGTGGCTTCGCGGTGTGCGCTCGAAGTCGCCGGCAGCTCGACGCGCTCAGCGGGCTCGATACGAGAGCGATTGGTCCGGCTCGTCGCTCGCGGCCAGATGCAGCGGCGTTCTTCGCTCGATACGGAGTCCATGGTCCGCCCAGCGCGCGCCGCCGTGCATCGCGTGCATCGCAAACGACACGACGTCGTCGCGCTGCCCGTCGCCATCGAGATCCGCTTGGATGCGCACGACACGCGCGGGCGTGATCGACGTGATCGAACTGTCACCCGCTGCGAATCGCCCCGCGAGCCCGCGGTACACGAGTCGTGCGTCCGGGCCCGAGACGCCATGCGCGATCACCACGTCGAGCGCGCCGTCGTGATCAGCATCGATCAGCGCCATGTGCTCGGGCTCGCGTGCGATTCGCATCGCGAACGTTCGGCGCCATCGCGCACCGCGACCCGAGTACACGAGCAACTGACCATCGGGGTTCGCTGCGTACGGATTCCCATAATCCACCACGACCAGTTCGAGGCCCTGCCGGCCATCGAGGTCTGCCGCGGCGACCCCCGTGCAATTCGTTTCGAGAAGCCGCGCCGGTTGCGCGAACGTGCCATCGGGGAGCGCGCGCAGCCAGACGACCGCGCCACCACGCGAGCCCGCACGCTCCGACAGGAAGTGCGCGCCGATCACGAGGTCGACGAATCCGTCCTGGTCGAGATCCGCGCCGACCGCGCTTGTCACGTAACTGATCGGGATCGACGGCGGCGGTGAGATCTCCACGTCGGCGGTCGTTCGCACGCTGCCATCGGGCGTGATCGTGATGAGCTGCCCGAAGTCGCCGAGGCACGCGACCCAGATTCGATCCGGCTCACCGCGGCGCATCGGGATCGCCGCGAGCGCCCAGCCGGTCACGTCGTCGCAGATTTCCATCGTGAGCGTGTTCGATGCGCGCGCCGTCCCCGGATCGGCGACGCCCGCATCGACGCCGGTTGCGCGGTTGTCTGCCTCAGCGTCGCGCACCGGCACGATGACGACATCGGGGCGTGCATCGATCGTCGGCCTCGCGTGACGCGGGATCGGTCGCGCTGAAGGTGCACGTGTCGCCGCTGCATCAGGCGCGAGCCACGCGGCGAGTCGTTGCAATCGGCGACCGTGGGCGAGATCGCATGCAGGGTGTTTCGTAGCCGCAAGCTGCGCCGCGCGTGCGAGGCGCGATCGCGCGAACACGCCGAGCACCACCAGGGACGCGGCGGCGACGAGCGCGGCGATGCCCGGCGCGTTGCCGACAAAAGTCGCCTTCGAATCGACGCGCCGATACGCGCGCACGAACCAGAATGTGAGCGGGATCGGCAGGACGATCAGCACGCCTGCGGCGAGGAGCGCGCCCTGGACGTTCGAACCGAATGTCTCTCCGACCGCGAACAGGACGAGTGCGGCGACGAGATACAACGCGCTCCCGACCGCGAACATGACGACATCGAAGATCGACGAACGGCTCGTGGTGGTCACGCTTCGATCAGCGTAGCCCTCTCGCTGACGACGGATCGCTCGGAGATCCGCATTGGCGACGATTCGCCCATCCGACGGAATGGCCCCGCCGGAATTTTCATCGTCAAACTTCCGCCCCGCTCGGCCATGGACCCCTTCGTGGCCCCTCGCTCCCCCTCGCGCCGAATCGTCCCTGTCGCGAAGCAGCACGAAATTGACTCGGTTTTCCACGCTCTGGTAGCGTCCGCCGCGAAGCACGTCCCTGTGTGGGCGCGCATCGTCACGAGGAACACATGACCGTCGGATCGCGCTCTTCGCGTCTCGCTCCCTGGATCGCTTCGGCGGCCGCCGCTGCAACGATCGGCCTCGCGTCGACTACCGCGAGCGCGCAAGCAACGCCGCCCCCACCGCCCCTGCGAAATGGCGGCGGATTCGACCTTCGCCTGTTCCGCCCGGCGATCGACTCGAAGGGTCAGTTCTCGGTCAACGGCACCGACATCCTCGGCGCGTGGGACGTCGCGTTCGGTCTCGTCATGGACTACGGCCGCACGCTCGCGCGCGCCGGGACGAATCCCGACAACATGAACCGCCCCGATCGCGGGCTGCTCACCAACCAATTCAACGGCACGTTCCTCGCGAACGTCGGCCTCTTCAATTGGCTCGTTTTCGGCGTCCAGCTCCCGTTCCATCTCTACGACGGACCGGGCGGAAGCAACGGTCTCGACCCCGGCCAGTACGCCGCACGCGACACCGGGCTGAGCTATCAGGGCATCGGCGATCTCGCCCTCAACTTGAAGCTCCGATTGCTCCGCTCCGAAGTGCACCACTTCGGCATCGCGATTCTCTTCCAGGCCTCGTTCCCGCTGAATTTCAACGACACCGGTTCGATCGCGTCGCGCAATTTCGCGGGCGAGCCCGGCATCGCGTTGTGGCCCTCGCTCGCGCTCGAATGGCGACCGGTGCGCATCTTCCGTGTCGACCTGAACTTCGGCTACCGGCACTTCTTCGGCACCGGTTCGACCATCTCGCTCGCCGACGGAAGCCACAGCACGACCTACGCGCCGCCGCTCACGGCCGGTCTCGGTCTCAGCGTGCGCGTGATTCCCGCGATGGACCTCGTCGCCGAGGCGTACACGAACATGTACACCAACGCGCTCGGCGACACGGCCGCGATGCCGATGGAAGCCGTCGGCGGGTTGAAGATCTTCGTGCAGCGCAACTCGTACCTGATGATCGGTGCGGGCTCGCACATCCCGATCGGCAACGCCTACGCGGCCGCCGATTTTCGCGCGTTCGTCGGCATCGTGTTCGAGCCATCCATCGGCGACACCGATGGCGACGGTCTCCGCGACGACGTCGATCGCTGCCCGAACAACCCGGAAGACTTCGACCTCTTCGAAGACACCGACGGCTGCCCCGAGCCGGACAACGATCGCGACGGCATTCTCGACGAACGCGACGCATGCCCGAACGTCCCCGAAGACCGCGACGGTGATCACGACGACGACGGCTGCCCCGAAGGCGACGAAGGCGATCGCGACGGCGACGGCATTCTCGACCGCGTCGATCAGTGCCCCGACCAGCCCGAAGACCGCGACCAGTTCCAGGATCAAGACGGGTGCCCGGATCCCGACAACGATCAGGACGGCATTCTCGACACCGACGACCTCTGCCCGAACGACGCCGAGGATCGCGACAACTTCGAAGACCAGAACGGCTGCCCGGATCCGGACAACGATCACGATCGCATCCCCGATCAGCGCGATCGCTGCCCGAACGATCCCGAGACGTACAACGGCACCGACGACGAAGACGGCTGCCCCGACCAGGGACAGGTCGTCGTCGAAGAAGGCCAGATCCGCATTCTGCAGGCGATCAACTTCGAGACGAACAGCGCGCGAATCCGCCCGGATTCGGTGCCGATCGTCGAAGCGGTGGCGCGTACGCTCGTCGGCAATCCGCAGATCGAACTCGTCGAAGTGCAGGGACACGCCGATGAGCGCGGCAACGACGAACACAATCTCCGACTGACGCAGGATCGTGCGGCGTCCGTCGTGCAAGCCCTCGTCGATCGCGGCGTCGATCGCGGTCGTCTGCACAGTGCCGGATTCGGCGAACTCTGCCGCGCGGGCTACCCGGCCCAGCCCGGTCAGCCGGAACTCAATGCGGTCTGCCAGCACGGCGGCCCGCCGTGGTGTCACTCCGAGCGCGCCTGGCGTGCCGACCGTCGCGTGGTGTTCCTGATCCTGCGTACCTCCGACGGACCGACCGGTGTGCGCATCGCCTGCGACGAAGCACTCGAACTCATCCCCGAAGCTGATCGGCAGTATCACCTCTCCGGGCATCATTGATATGCTCGCCGGATCATGACGGAACAGCTCGAGGGCATCGCGCGTCGCTGGCTCGAATCGTTCGCACAAGACCTCAAGGACTTCATTCACGTCGTCTGTGACGATGCGGATCTCGACGATCCGCTTCGCGAGGCCGCCGCGGGTGCCGTGCTCTATGCACTCGCACCCGGCGACGTCGTCCCCGATTCGGCGGGGCCGCTCGGCTACGTCGACGACGCACTCGCGTTGCGCATCGTGCTCGAAGAGATTCGCGAGCGGGCCCCCGCGCGCTTCGATGCCTACAGCGGCCGTTTGACCGAGATGTTGACCCCTCTCGCCGACGACGTAGCCGCATCGAAGGGCTACTTCGCAGACGCCTACGAATTGTTCCGCACACGCGTCCTCGCGTGGGAGCGGCTCGAGTTCAAAGGCAAGCGCGTGCGCGATGCGCTCGCCGATCCGGCGTGGCTCGAAGAAGAAGTCGCCGTGGCGGCGCTCAAGCACGACTTCAAGCCCAACGACGTGCTCGCCGCGACGAAGCGCTTGCACACGCTCCCGCCGCTGTTCCGCCAGAAGCTCGCGCCGCGCACCAGGTAGCGCGCGCAGGCCCCTCGGCTTTCCGCCGAAAATTGGCGACTCACACCACCGTTCGCTATTCGTGCGCGCATGCGTGTGCTCGCCGCCGCCCTCGTTCTCGCCGTGTTCGCGATCGCGCGTCCCGTCGCCGCATGGACCGACGCGCGCCCGGCCGGGCTCGTCACCGAAGTGCAACTCGAACGAGACGGTGGTGCGACCGTCACCTTGCGCATGCGCTGGCGCGTCCTTGCCGGACGATTCCGCGCGTTCGAAATCGCCGATCTCCCCGCTGACTTCACGCTCCTCGAAGCGACCGCATCCGATGCCACCGGCAATGCCGTGATGGTCAACACGCGCACCCCCGCGGCCGGACGGCTCGAGGTCTCGATCGGCGAGGGGCAGGGGATTCCGCGCGGAGCGATCGACGTCGCCGTACGCTTCACGACCAGCCTGCGCGCGCAGGGTCTCGTGCACCGCGTCGGCGACGACGCTGTCGTCGACATCTCGACGGTGCCGTGGGAACGCGGGCTCGAAGCCGCCGAGATCCGGGTCGCGATTCCCGCCAGCGTTCGCCGCGCGCAATGGCTCGCCGACGAAACACCCGGCGTCGAAACAACCGTCACCAGCGAGCTCGGGCGCGACGTCGTGCACGCGATCCGCCGCCACGTCCCCGCCGGCGCGCGCTGGACCGGTCACATCGCGTGCGACCCCGCGCTCTTCGCCTGGCTCGATCGCCCGACCGCTGCGCCTCTGCTCGCGCCGCGCGTCGATCAGCGCACGTGGATCCCTTCGCTGCTCATGGCACTCGGACTCGCGACCCTGTTCGCGCTCTCGGCGCTTGCGATGTCGCGCCACGGCCTCGCGGATGCGCA
>CBIHQZ010000444.1:0-6017 GCA_966212315.1 uncultured Myxococcales bacterium | reverse complement strand
TCACGAAGGTGAGGTTTCGGAGGCGTTGCCGTGGCTTCATTCAGCCGCCGGGCCCACGCTCACACCGCGCGCGTGACGATCCCTTTGTCCGCCGGACCGACCTCGTCGTGCTGCGACATCCGCGCGAGCACCTCGCGTCCCCACGCCGCGGCATTGCCGTCGCGAATCGCCTGGCGCAATCGCTTCATGAGCGCGCCGAAGAAGTAGAGGTTGTGCTGCGTGAGCACGCGCGCGCAGAGGATCTCGCCGGCGATGTAGAGATGGCGAAGGTAGCCGCGCGAGTAGCCCGACGTGCAGCACGGGCCGTCGCACTCCGGGTCGATCGGTCCGTTGTCGAGGCGGTTCTTCAACTGCTTGATGTTCACGCGACCACGCCACGTGAGTGCTTGTCCGTTGCGCGCGTTGCGTGACGGGAGCACGCAGTCGAAGAGGTCGACTCCGGCGAGCGAGCCCATGATCAGATCGCGCGGCGTGCCGACGCCCATGAGATAGCGCGGGCGCTCGTCGGGGAGCTTGTGCGCGACTTCGTCGAGCGCGCGGTGCATCTCGGGGATCGGTTCGCCGACGCTGAAACCGCCGAGCGCGATGCCGTCGAAGTCCATCGCGGCGATGTCGGCGAGGTGCGCGAGTCGCAGGTCGACATGGGTGCCGCCCTGCACGATGCCGAAGAGCGCTTGCCCTTCGGCACGCGGCGTCGCGAGGCAGCGCTGCGCCCACGCGGTGGTGCGCTTCATCGCGCGTTCGATCGCCGCGCGGTCGGATTGACCAGGCGGGCATTCGTCGAACGCCATCGCGATGTCCGCACCGAGCAGCGCTTGCACGCGCACGCTTTCTTCGGGGGTCAGTCGCGCAAGCGAGCCGTCGAGATGCGAACGGAACGTGACGCCGTCGTCGTCGATCTGCCGAAGCTTCGCGAGCGAGAAGACCTGGAACCCACCCGAGTCGGTGAGCATCGCGCGTGGCCAGCGGGTGAACTTGTGGAGGCCGCCGAGACCGCGCACGACTTCGGCCGTCGGTCGCAGCCAGAGGTGATAGGTGTTCGCGAGAACGATCTGCGCGCCGGTCGCTTCGACCTCTTCCATCGAGAGCGTCTTTACGCTGCCGAGGGTTCCGACCGGCATGAACGCGGGGGTCTCGACGACCGCGTGCGGAGTCGAGAAGCGAGTGACGCGCGCGTGTCCGTCGCGGGCGATGACGTCGAGAGCGAAGCCTGGGGTACGCACGATGGGGCGGGAGAAAAGCCCGCGCCGCGCGTGCGGTCAACCGCGGATGTTCGTGCGGCGGAGGTAGCAGGCGTCGCCGTACGAGAAGAAGCGGTAGCGCTCGGCGATGGCGTCGCGATAGGCGGCGCGAATGGTGTCGCTGCCGGCGAACGCCATCACCAGTGCGAGCAACGTGCTGCGGGGAAGGTGGAAGTTCGTGAGCAGATGGTCGACGACGCGGAACGTGTAGCCCGGTTGGATCAAGAGCCCGGTGTCGCCGCGGCGCGGCCCGTCATCGGTTCCGCCCCAGCTCTCGAGTGCGCGCAATGCCGTGGTGCCAACGGAGACCACGGTGCGTCCGTCGCGCTTCGCGGCAAGTACTGCGCTCGCGGTGGCGTCGGGGATATCGAACCACTCGTGATGCATCACGTGCTTGTCGAGATCGTCGACCATGATGGGCGCGAAGGTTCCCGCGCTGACGTGCAGCGTGACGCTGACGCGCTCGACACCGCGTGCGGCGAGCGCGCCGAGTAGTTCGCGGGTGAGATGCAGTCCGGCGGTCGGTGCTGCCACCGCGCCGGGGCGTTCGGCGAAGACGGTTTGATAGCGCTCGCGGTCGGCGTCGGTCGGTGCGCGACGAAGGTACGGCGGAAGCGGGATCTCGCCATGCCGCTGGATGAAGCGCCAGGGGTCGTCGCTCGGGATGGACACCGTGAGCGTGCCGTCGTCGTGGCGTTCGTCGACGCGAAGCGATGCTCCGTCGGCGAGAAGAATGTCGGTGCCTGCGCGCACGGTCTTGCTCGCGCGGCCGAGTGCTTTCCAGCGACGGCCCGATTCGTCGAGGGTGCGCAGGAGGAAGATCTCGACCTTGCCGCCGCTCGCTTTTGCGCCGTGAATGCGCGCCGGGATCACGCGCGTGTCGTTCACGACGAGCAGTGCGCGTTCGGGGACGATGCTCGCGAGGTCGCGCACCGTGCGATGCGCGAAGGGCGGATGTGCGTCGGCATCGATGACGAGCACGCGGCCGCCGTCGCGCTCGGGCGGCGGTTCGCGCGCGATGAGTTCGTCGGGGAGGTCGTAATCGAGTTCGGCGGTGAGCACGGCGACGCGATCGGTAGCACACGGGGGCCCGGCGGCTAAAGCCACGGCAACGGTACCGAAGCTCCGCCTACGCGAAGCTCGCGGTATCCGGGAGTTGCCCTCGGCGTCTTCAGAAGAACTCACCGGGTGACTCCATCCGACACCGCGAGCCTCACGAAGGTGAGGGTTCGGAGGTGTTGCCGTGGCTTCATTCACCCGCCGGGCCGGCGAAAATCACTCCACGAAAAACAGCCCGCCCTCGGCGAGGGGAATCACGAAGCCTCCGTGCGGAAGCGGAACCGGTGCGCGCGCGAAGCGCCGCCGCGTGTCGAGACGCCAGCGTTCGGCACCGTCGGACTCGAGTGCGATGACGAGGCCTTCGCTCGTCGCGGCGATCATCGCGCCGCTCTCGTCGGCGAGGACGCCGAGCACACGTACGCCGATGCCGACGTTGAAGGGCGCGTGTCCGATCGTGCTCGCGTCGGGGCCGAGGATCTGAAGCTCTTGCGCGGGGACGGTGCGCAACATCGCGACGCCGCCGGTGGCGAGCGGCACGAGCCACTGAATGGGCGAATTCACCGCGAGACGTCCGCGCAACGCGCCGCGCGGATCGCGCAGTTGCAACTCGGCCGGGAGCAGCACCGCGATTGCGTGTTCGGTGACGGATGTGACGCCGATCGCGCCGCGACCGAATGGCATCTCGTGACGCACGCCGTTCGAGTCGACACACGACACGCCGCCACTGCTGGCGACCCAGAAACACCCGTCGAGCCCGAGTGCGGCCGATGCGACGCGAGAGCCCACCGAAGCGCTGCCGAGTCGTTCGCCTTGCGGCGAGAGCCACGCGACCGTGCTGTTCACGCCGTTCTCGACGAGCACGACGGTGCCGTCCGATCGACCGAAAGCGCCCGGGTTGAACGAGGTCGACCCGGTGGTGGTGAGTGTGTTGCGCACCGAACCGTCGGGCGCGATGACGAACACCGTGCGTCCGTCGCCGGTCGCGAAGACACGACCGTCGGCGCCGAGTGCAAGGTCGCCGGTGGGCCGTTCGTCGAGTCGCGCGGACGCACGCACGCGTCCGTCGGGTGCGACGAATGCGATGCCGGGAGGACTCGCGAGGCCGACGACGAGACCGCCGTCGTCCGTCACGAGCGGTGGCGTGTTGACGAAGCCGGGGAGTGTCTCGCCCGGATGCGTGTGTTCGTAGGGCGCAGGCGGGACGCTGGCGGCGAGATGGTAACGCTCGTATCCGCTATGCACCGCGCGGCGCATCGGGGCGATCGTGACGCGGTCGGGATGGGCGGAGATCGGAACGTCCGCGTGTGCGTCGAACGCCAGCGCGACCATCGCGCCGCACGCGGCGAACCACCGTCGTGTCACTGCGCGCCGATCCGAAGCGTGTACGTGTGATCGCCATCGCCGGTCGCGTTCTCGGCGCGATGCTGCGATCCACGAACCATGATGCACGCGGGACGCCCGCCCGCGGCCGGAGCGGGAATCACGCCGGTCTCTGCTTCGCGCGCGTGCTCGACCGGTTGGTCGATCACCGTCTCCGCTGCGCCATCGCGCGGATGAATCACGAGCGCGACGTCGAGCCCCGACGGCGGCGTGAGTGTCACGTGGAGCGGACCGGCCTGATGTTCGAGACACCACCAGTCGACGTCGTCGCGCGCTTGCACCCAGCCGCGCACGGTCTGCGTTTCGGCGAGCGCGTGTGCGATCTCTTCGTTGTCGTCCGGCTCGACCTCGAGATCCGCGGTGATGGGCGAGATCGAGTATCGAACGGTGTACCAGTCGGTGACGTTCTCGCTCGGCACGGCGGCCGCGCCGAGATGCTCGTGCACCGAGAGGTAGTACTGCGCATCGCCGCTCACGCGGAAACCCGCGAGCACTTCGCGTCCACCGACGGGTGAGTCGGCGGCGACGGCCACTGCCTCCGCGCGTCCGGCACGAAGCAACTCGATGTCGGTGTCGACGTTCGGCTGCGGCACGAGTTCGACGCGCAGGCTCGACTCGCCCGGTGGCAATGCGATGAGGCGATAGAAGTCCACGTCACCGCGATCGACGGCGATGCGTGCACCGATGCGTCCGCGGAACTCACTCGCGGCCGCGACCGACGTGGCGGTGTCGGGTGCGTTGTTGGGTTCGGACTCGGTGTCGTGCGGCCGGCGCGCGAGGATCCGCTGTTCACGCCAGAGCACCGCGCCCCCGCCGATGCCCATCGCGGCGACGACTGCGAGACCGACCCACCCCGCGATGCGTCCGCGACGGAGCCGACGCTCGAACGTTTCGACGTCGTTGCGGGTCGCGACGACGAGCTTGCGCGAGCTTTCGGTCTTCACCTCGGCGCCGGGGAACGTCGCGTGACGGGCAGTCAGCCCCGATTCGCGCAGAAGCGAGTCCGCGAGCCCTTCGTTGGCGAGGTACTCCGCGAGGTCGGCGCGCAGTTCGTCGATGTGCTGGTATCGGTCGCCAGGTTCTCTCGCCATCGCACGCATCACGATGTCGTCGATGGCCGTCGGAACGCTGAGTTCGGGGCGGCGCTTCGAAGGCTTTACGAGTTCGTCGGTGATCGTGCGCGTGAGCACCGCGACCGGTGACTGTCCGCTGAACGCGGGGGTGCCGGTGACCGCGCGGTAGATCACTGCACCGAGGGCATACACATCGGCGCGATGATCGACGTTCTGCGCGCGGATGATTTCGGGCGCCATGTAGTACGGCGTTCCGACGAGCGTGCCCGCACTGGTGATCTCGTTGCGGTCCTCGCCCTCGCGAAGTTTCGCGAGACCGAAGTCGAGCAGCTTCACGAAATCGCGACCGTCCTTGAGCGACGAGATCAGCAGGTTCTCGGGCTTCAGATCGCGATGAACGATGCCCTTGTCGTGCGCTTCGGCGAGCGAGCCACACGCTTGCGCGGCGATGGCGGCCACGCGCGTGGGGGGAAGATGATGCGAGGTGCGCAGGATGCGTCCGAGGTCGTCGCCCGAGACGTACTCCATCACGAGGTACATCAAGCCATCGGCGGTGCCGAAGTCGAAGATGCTGACCGTGTTCGGATGCGAGAGCCGGCTGGCGGCCTGTGCTTCACGCCGGAAGCGTCGCTGCACTTCGGCGTCGCGCGCGAGATCGCCGTGCAAGAGCTTGATCGCCATGACCTTGCCCATGCGCGTGTGCTCGCACTTGTAGACCACGCCCATCCCGCCGCGGCCGACGAGATCCATGATGCGGTAACGATCCGCGACGACACGTCCCACCAACGGATCGGGCGCTGCATCGCCGAGCGGCGTGCCGCACACCGGGCAGAAGTTCTGCCCCATCTCGATCGCGCAGCCGCACTGCTTGCAATTGAGCGGCGCCCCGGGAGGGCTGAGCGAGAGGGGTGAAGTGGCCACGGCGCGTCGTCCTTGTTCAGCGAAGCGCGACGGCGTGGAGGACGACATCGGATCGACGTTCACCGTTGGCGGTTACGCTGCTGCGACGGCCGCTCACGTATCCGACCACGTCGACTGCGGCATCGGCCGCGAGTGCGCGTGTCGTCGGTTCCGTGTCGACCCATGCGAGGCAGCGCCCGCCGGGGCACCCGCGATCGTTCACCAGCAGTTGGAAAGTTCGTCCCCCTTCGTGATCACGCGGCGCGCCGAGAATGTGTCCGCTGAGATGAATGCGTTTGCCGGTCGCGAGCGAACCGGCCGCGAGTTCCGCGATCGTTCCGGTGTTCGTCGCGAGGAATCGGTC
>CBIHQZ010000443.1:0-6023 GCA_966212315.1 uncultured Myxococcales bacterium | reverse complement strand
GCAGGTCTACTTTTTCGCGACGACCGCCGCGCGCGGTCTCGGCACCAATCGCGCGATGGACGCAGGACTCCTCCTTCCCGAGTCCGAAGGGCGTCATCTACTCCAGCCGCAGAGCGCGACCGATCACGAACCGGTGCTGGTCGAAGTGCAAGGCGCGGTCGCGACGTCCGACGCGTCGTTCCAGAGCGCAGGACTCCCGGTGCTCGCGCAGTTCGTCTTCCCCGCGGGGCGGCGCGGGCACATCGACGTGGAGTTGAGCCCCGCCTGTCGCGACATCGATTCGGTCGGACGCCTCGACCTCGATGACTTCTTCCGCACCTGCGTCGCGCAACGGCTCCCCGGGACGGCCGAGACCGAGTGTCCCTCGTTCCAGCCGATCTGCATCGTGTTCGATGGGCGTGGTGTCGGCTCGCGTGAACCGTGCGCGTGCGGCATCGCTGCGACCACGCTCGACGGCGGCACACATGGCTCGCGCGCGTGTGGGCCTTCCGCGTACGACGCGGGGACAGTCATCGCGACGTGTCCTCCCGATCCGACGTCACCGGTCGTCGGTACTTACGACAGCGACGCCGGCGTGATCGACGCGGCGACTCCTCCGCCACGCACCGATCCGACGCAGGCCGGCATCGGCGTGATCCGTGGTGACTGCATCGAGGTGTGCGATCACGATGGCAACTGGAGCGCGTGCGAACGCGTGGTGACCTGCGGTGATCACGACGGCCCGTGCTGTGCCTCGTCGCTCCCGCTCGCATGTCTTCGCGCCGGCGACATCCGGCAATGCGTCGAGTCGCGCGATTTCTGCGATCGATCGACGACCCCGTCGCGCTGCATCGCCTGCGGCCGCCCGGGCGAGATCTGCTGCCCCGATCGTGGCTGCGACGCTGGCACATGCATCGCGGGTCGTTGCGAAGAGTGCGGCGACGCGGGCGAAGCGTGTTGCACGAATGGGAATCCGTGCGGCAGCGGCATGCCGTGTCAGTCCGGCATGTGTCCGTGCGGCGGTCTCGGCAATACGTGCTGCCCCGATGGTTCCTGCGGCGCGGGAATGGTCGCGTGCCAGGGTGGTCAGTGCGTCGCGTGCGGTGGTGTGAATCAACCATGTTGCGCGGGCGCGTGTTCGAGCACCGCGACGACATGCGTGAGCAATGCGTGTGTTCCGTGCGGCGGCCTCGGGCAGCCGTGTTGTGCGGGAGGATGTTCGGCAGGCGGAACAGCATGTGCGGGGAACACGTGCGTGCCCTGCGGCGACGTCGGCCAGCCGTGTTGCGGCGGCGGCTGCTCGAACCCGAACGCGGTGTGCAACGGATCGAGCTGCATCGGATGCGGCGGTCCGGGGCAGCCGTGTTGCGGTGGCAATCGCTGCAACGACACGTCGACGGTCTGCGCGGGCGGGAGTTGCGCTCCGTGCGGCGGACAAGGGCAGATCTGCTGCGACGGCTTCTCGTGTCGCATCGGAGGCAACTGGCTCTGCGCGGCAAACGGTTACTGCTTCCAGTGCGGAGGCCCGTGTCAGCCGTGTTGCGGTGCGCACAGCAGCACGTCGAGTCCGTGCAACGGGGGGAATCTCCAGTGCACGTCGACCGCAGCGAGTGGCTTCCGTTGCTGTGCGAACAGCGCGTGCGGTCCCGCCGGGTCGAACTGCTGAACGCCCGCGCACCAGTGTCGACAGGTGTCCACAGGTGTCGACTGCAAGCCCGCCACGACCCTTCGGACGGTGCAACGCCACGCGAGAAATCCGTCGTGTAATCCACGTGATCGACCCTGGCTCGGCGGCTGCACTAGTCGGCGCAACGACTCGCCGAAAGGGACCCCGACGTGAAGACCACCCTCACCCGCCTCGCCCCGCTCGCCGCACTCGCCGCGGCGTTCTCCTGTGCCGCGCCCGATGGCGACCCGCCGCTCGAGCAAGCGGATCCCGAGACGCTCACGTGGATCGCCCCGCGTCCCGACGCGACTGCGACGACCGGCGATGCGTTCGAGTTGTCGGTCTACACCGCGAACGCGGCGGGCACCGTGGTCCACTTCGCAATCGACGGACGCGAGGTCGGCGCATGCGACGCGACCCACGTCGATCTGGAAGCGAGCGACGCGGACTGCTTCGAGGAAGGGTTCTATCGCTTCACGACGCGCGTCACCGCCGTCGGTTCGCACGTCGCGAGCGCGTGGTTCACGGATGGAGCCACGCGCGTCGACGCTGCGCGTGCGTTCGAAGTGACCGCCACGCCGCCGACGAACACGACCCGCCCGATGCTGTCGCTCGACGGCAGCGACATCCTCGATGGAACCGTCAGCGGCGCGGGCGAGATCGATGCCGAGGTCTCGGCCGAACACGCGGCATCGCTCACGTGGCAGCACCGCGGCGAGTTCTCGTACGCCGTATCGAGCGGGCGCATCGCGACGCGTGCAAACGATGGCGCGGCCGCATTGGTGGAAGTCGGATCGGCGGACGAAGTCTCCGAGTGCATGGAAACGCTCGGTGGTTCGATCGAGCGCGCGGCGCAGACGCACCACGTCGATGCGGCAGCGTTGATCGCGCTCGCGATGGTGCGCAGCGAGTGCAGCCCCGACGAACCGGGCGGCCCGATGCGCATGCCGTATGCGCGCTGCGCGGTGCTCGCGAACATTTCGCCCGCTGCATGTGACGCGCGTCTTCGCATCGACCCCGACTTCGCGATCGACCTCGCGGCGCGCGACCTCGCATCGGCGCGCGTGCTCCACGAGAACGATCCCGTCGTTGCCGGCGTCGTCTTCGTTACCGGCGGCTTCCGCGCTTCGACATCGAACCGCTGGCAGATGGCGACGCCCCCGGAGTTCGTCGACGATTACGTTCGCGCATACAACGCCGTTCGCAGCTGGCGCAGCGATGCCCCCGAAACGCCGTCGTGCCCCGCCGGCACGTCGTGCGCGATCCAGGCGATTCGCGCGCGCGCCCACAACCCGTGTCACGGCGCGCACCCCGGCGCGATCCACGCAACGCCCGGCATGCCGACGCATGGCACCGCGGGCAACGACGTGATCATCGGCACGAACGGCGACGACGACATCGACGGCGGCGGCGGCAATGACATCATTTGCGGTCGCGGCGGCAACGATCACTTGAACGGCGGCGCGGACAACGACTTCATCGACGGCGGCGGCGGTCGCGACACGATGAACGGCGACGATGGCGACGACGAGATGTACGGCCGAAACGGCGGCGATCTCATGCACGGCGGCAACGGCAACGACCTCATCGTCGCGGGCGTCCTCGATGACGATCTCTACGGCGATGCGGGCAACGACGTGCTGATCGGCGGCCACGGCATCGACTTCATGAACGGCGGCGAAGACAACGACTGGCTTCGCGGCGACACCGGCTACGACACCTTCGTCGGCGGACTCGGAACCGACACGGCGAGCTTCGAAACCGCATTCCCGCCTGGCGATCCGCTCTCCGGTGGACCCGTCGCGGTCGAAGGCGTGTCGGTCAGCATCAACGCGCATCTCGCGAGCAACGACCGTCACATTCCGAGCCTCGTCGAGCACGGCATGACGCGCGAACAGATCGCAGCGGCAGGACTCGCGAGTGGCGACGCGGTCGACGAAGTCGTCGCGGGCATCGAGCGCTATGCCGGTTCGCCCTACAACGACAGCTTCGACGTCGCCGGCGCCGACGTGATTCCGACGAGCGGCGACGACCGCTGCAACGGCGCCGCGTGTGCCGGTTCGTTCGCGCGACCGATGGGCCCGTTCGTGTATCTCACGGGTGCAGAGCGAGACAACGGCCTCGTCGTGATCGGTTCACGCGGCGTGGTGAACGATGCGTTCCATCTCTCGATGAGCGGCGGTGCGATCCACGTGACGATGCCTGCGACTGCGACGCCTACGCCTGGTCCGGGCTGCCATCGCGAATCGGGCCACGCGAACGTCATCGTGTGCGACGTCCCGAACAGCCAGCCGCTTCGCTTCATCGCAGGCTACGGCGACGCAGGCGACGATCGGTTCGTCGTTGGCGACGGCATCCCGCCCTTCGTCGAGATCCATCTCAACGGCGGCGACGACAACGATTATCTCCGTGGCAACCGCAACGACGACGTCCTCTTCTCGGGTCCGACGGGCGAGGACCACCTGTACGGACGCGGCGGGGACGATGCGCTGCTCAGCGAGAGTTCGCCGGCGGATCGCCGACAGCTCGATGCGTCTTCGTACGGCGGCGGCCGTGACTTTCTGTTCGCCGGTGCGGGCGACGACCAGCTCGTCTCGGACTACCCGTGCGGCAATCACGAATTCCACGGCGGGCGCGGCACCGACATCGCGGGCTTCCGACGCTCCGAAGGCGGCGAACACGGCGGTATCCGCGGACAGTTCGGTGGTCCCGTCGCGGCCGACCATCGCTTCCCGTTCCATGGTCGTGCGTTCGCGTTCGACCGCTGCGGATACCGCGTCGGCACGCATCTTCACGGCGATCTCGAGATCTTCGAGACATCCACCGGCAACGACGAAGTGTACGGCGACGATCGACGCAACACGTTCTGGACGTGGGATGGCAACGACGTGATCTACGGCTTCGGCAACGACGATGGCCTCTACGGCATGCTCGACGACGATCAGATGTACGGCGGCGATGGCGACGACGAACTCGTGGGCCAGGAAGGCCGCGACAGCTACTACGGCGGCGCGGGCTTCGACCGGATCGTCGCGGGGCACGACTCGATGGATCGCGACGAAGTCATCGACTGCGGCGGCAATGGCGGACGGCTCGTGTCGTCCGACAGCGTCGATCCGAACGCGCAATCGTGCATGCCCTGACCGGCGCGATCGCGTGACTCAGACGATCTCCACCCGAACGATGTCTCGGACGCGAAGTTCGGTCTCGATGTCATCAGCCGATGCGCGGACGACGACCGAATGCCCGTCGTGCGAGAGGCGATACGCAACCGGCCGTCCCTCCACCGTGCGCGCGTTGGCATTCTCGATCGCGCGCATCGTGACGCGAACATGACGCCCCGATCGGTCGGCATCGAAAAGCATCCCTACCGAATCGGTCGGATCGAGAGTCGGATCCTCGTTCATGTCACGTTCCTCCTGGGCCTTCGCGGCGTTTCTTCCGTCCACCACGCGCGACCGCGACATCGCCCGCGACCTTCTTCTCGGTGCCGCGCGTCGCGACGCCGCCGAGCGATCGACAGATTTCTTGAAGCACTTCCACCGTGGCTTCGATCCGCCGAGGATCGACCGACGCGATCGCGGTCTGAACGGCCTGTTCCACCGTTCCCTCCATCGGGCGGTCGTACGCGCGGCCCGCTTCCGTCAGCCCCAGCATCACTCGCCGCGCATCGCGCGGATCGCGAAGGCGCGTGATCAATCCGCGCGCTTCGAGACGTCGCAATTGCCCCGACGTCGTGCCTGGATGGACACCGAGCGCCTCGGCGAGTTGGCCGGGCATCATGCCCGGATAGCGCCCGAGCGTTCGAATCACGATACGCTGCGTGGCGGTGATTCCGATGCGCGCTTCCATCCGTTCGGACGCGCGCTCGAGCGCGTGGTGAACAGCCCACAACGCGCGCACCACATCGAGCGTGACGTCGTGTTCGCTCACAGGCACTCACTCTTGCAGCATTTCATTGGCGCGCCAATGACATCACGAAAACGCCGGCTCGTGGGTGCTCGGGGTCAGCGGGACGCACGGTGATTCCCGCGCAAGAAAGCCTGGAAACCGCGTTGCATTCGCGCAGCGCTCTTGCGTGCCCTGCGAATCTTCTCCATCTTCGCGCGCACTTCGCGAGGAGACACACGTGACGCGCTCATCGACCGCCGCTTACCGCATCGCCCTCGTCACCGCCGCCGCACTCACCGTCACCGGGGGAACCGGTTGCGGCCGTGTCCGACGCTGGTGGGCGCAGCGTCACGGCAGCGCGCGAACCGTGCAGACGACGACACACGCCGCGGTCCATCCGCCCGTCGCACCCGCCGCGCCTGCCGCGCCTGCCACGTGCGAGGGCGCCACCATGACGGCCGCCGCGAATCACACGCTTCACGCAAGC
>CBIHQZ010000442.1:0-6026 GCA_966212315.1 uncultured Myxococcales bacterium | reverse complement strand
CCGCCGCAGCGAGCACCTCGTCGGGCTTGCGCGCGATGAAGAGGCCGAGCCGCTCATCACGTCCATCGAGCCGCTCGATGTTCTCGTGCGCTTTCCTGATCACCGAAACGGGATCGAGCCCGCCGCGATACGCCGTGTCACCACGAATGTTCATCGATGTGACGACGGTCCCGACCGGCGATCCCGGCGGGACGATCACGTGAATGTCACTCGCGGCGGGAGGCGTCGTCGCGGCGGGATCGACGTTGTACCAGCCGACTCCGAGGTTCAGCCCGGCCTGGTGAAGTACGAACGTCGCGCGGAAGTTACACAGCGGTGAGAACACAGCGGGCGTCGTCGCCGCGTCCGTTTGGAAGTCGAGCGCTTCGGTGCGCATCGAGAACAGCGTGTAGAGCTGTACCTCTCCGTTCATCGAGTCGCGTGGAACCACGAGCCCGTTCGGCTCGGTGACGGTCGCACCGGCGATGGTGGCGAAGGCGGAGACCGCGAGGGACACCACGGCGGCGGCGAACGAGTAAGGGCGCATACGCATACGCAGACCATAACCGCGATCCGCCGCAGTTCGATGGCTTTCGATGGACACCGGATGTCGTCGAATCGCTCGGCTCCCCGACAGCGTCACACCGCCGACAACAGGGCGTCGAGGCGTGTGAGCAACGATCGCGGCGCAACGTCGTGCAGCACATCGAAGCCGACCGCGGCGCTGCGAGGAACGAATCCACTCGGCGCGCGCGCCGATGGAGCCGGCATCGCATTCGGCGCGGCCGCAGGCGGTGGCGGCCCACCCGGACGCGCAATCCCCATCGGCCGCTGCGGCACCGGTGCGTGCGCGATCTGCGCTCGTGCGCGGCGCGCCGGCATCACCGCTTCGGCAGACTCTTCGTCGAGTTCGAGATCCTCGCTGACGATCGTTCCTTCGGACGCTTCGAGTGCCGCACGCATGCGAGCGAGCGCGCGCGAGAGCCGCATCCGCAACGTTCCTTCGCGCAGCGCGAACGCCTCCGCGAGTTCGGGATACCCCACGCCATGTCCGTAATGCAGCACCACCAACGCACGCTCCGTCGACGACACCGCGGCCAATGCGCGATCGGCTTCTTCGCGTGACGCGAGCAGGTCGATCGGCGCGCGCTCCTCGCTCGGATGCGCGTCGGTCACGTCGTCGTCGGTGTCCACCACCGGATCGCGTTTTGCGCGCGCGAGATGATCGAGGCAGCGATTGCGCGCGATCTTGAGAAGCCACGTGCGCGCGGACGACTCGCCGCGAAACGTCGCGATCGCATCGATGGCGCGAGAGAACGCGTCCTGGCTGAGATCCTCTGCGAGCGTCGTGTCGCGGACCATCGCGCGGCACAGCGCGAACACGTCGGACGCGAACCGCGTGACGAGCAACGTTGCGGCGCGACGACGATCGCCCGCGGCGATCAAACGCGTGAGTTCGAGATCCAGGTTCGGTGCATCCATCTCGGGCGACAGCTCCGCGACGGATCAGACGAACGAGTTCGCGATCCGTCACACGCAGTCTCGACGATTTTCATCCGGCCCGGCAATTCCCGCGGTGTCCGACAGAAATCGCAACGTGCTGTGACGGTCTCGCGTGCCGCCCGTCGGTACCTGCCAGGAGAGGCAACACACCATGAACGACACACGCATCCTCGGCGGCAGCTCACTCGAACTGGGCGACGGACTGACCGTCACGTTTCAACGAACCCTGCGCATCCCCGACGATGGCAAGCGCTACCCGCTCCCGCCCGGTCTCGGCGCCTTCCCGCTGCGACGCGTGCAGGACCATGCCGATCGCGTGCCCGAAGACTGGCGCGAACACGGCGGCGTGTTCCTTCCGATGTATCAGCGCGAAGCGATGTGGCTGTGCTTCTCGGGCGTGCAGCATGCGTTGAAGGTCGGCATCGGGAAGGTCTGCGCGATCAGTGGCGAACGCTGGCGTGAAGGGCTCGAGAGCGATCCGCAGAACTACGTGGTGACCGGCGCGCAACCGTGGCTCGACGGCATCGCATCGGGACACGGCACGATCCGACAGTTCGTCGCGATGCCCCTCGGTCTCGGCTACACGGTGGAAGCGCAGGTGACCGGCGAAGAGAAGTTCGGCGGGATCCAGTTGCAAGCGTTCGCCGCCAAGCCGGGCCGAGGACCGCGCGCGCCGCGTGAGCGATTCGTGATGTGCGAGGACATGGAAGCGGGGCTTCCGCCGCCCTGTTGCGCAGCACCCGGCGCAGCGCCCACGCGGTCTCGAAGTGGAGCGATGGGTCTCGCCGCCGGCGGACGGATGGAACAGAAGATCTATCCCGATCCGTACGGCATCGACACGTGGGATCAGTCGTCGCGACATCGCGTGTTCGTTCACATCGTGAACAGCGAGCTGTGGCGCGAGATCACGGGCGAGGAACCGCCGTCGACGCCGGTGACGGCGAAGAGCTACGCGCAGGCGAAGATGCCTTGGTTCGCGCTCTACGACGAGCACGCGGACACCATCACACCGACGAGCACGCTCGCCACGGTGAAGTCGGTGAAACAGATCGACGAGACCAAGAGCACGCTACCGCTGCAGGACGATCAGTCGGTGGCGCCGAGCTACGTGAAGAAACTCTGGCACTCGTTGCGCGCGCCGAAACACGTCGACGACGGCAAGTGGTGATCCGTCATGCGAGCGCCACGTCGGGCGGCGGAAGTGGTCCGCCCGGCGTGTAGAACGTGGTGCACCCGGCGTCGAGTTGCGCGGGCGTGCACCTGTCTCCCGAACTGCGCGCGGGGTCGGCGCACGAACAGTTCGGTCCTCCCGGCGGCGGCGGGATTTCGTTGCGAGCTGTCGACGACTCGTCGCGCGAGCGAGGCGCGCCTTGGGTGCGCTCGCACGCGGTCATCAGCGCGGTGCTTCCGAGCGCGAGGGACGTGACGATGCGGAGATAACGCGGGCTCATGTGATCGACGTTATCAGATACGCGAACGCTCTTCGGCTCGCGGACGCTTCGTGGTTCGATCATGCGATGTCGCGTATCGAACGCTGGGTGGGATCGCATCGGCACGTCGACGACCGCGGTCTGCACGAGCGCGAGATGCACGAGATCGAAATGGTCGCGCAGCAGGTCGCCGGCAAGCGGGCCGTTCTCGCGGGCGAAGTCGCCGCTGCACTCGTCGTCGGCATCGCGGGGCTCGTATGGTTGCGCGCGCGTGTCGAGAGCGAGCCGTTACTCCTCGCGATCGAATCGTTGGTGATCGCCGGGCTCGCAGCAGCATCGATCGAAGCGATTCATCCGGTGCGTTTCGTGCGACGCGTGACGGTCGCACTCATCGCGTTGCCGTTCGCGCTGCTCGGCGTCTCGCTGGCCCTTCCGCGCGAACACGCGGAACTGGCACTCGCGCTGGGATATCTGGCGGGCGCGACGAGTGTCGGGGCCGCATGGCGCGGCGCTGAAGCGTGGATCCTGCGCATCGCGATTCTCGGGCGCGGTCGCGGACTGGTGGACCGAATGCGCGCCGATGCCGTCGGCGAACGCGTGCTCCGCTACGAACACACCCCCACGCCCTTCGCTCCGCCGCCGCCGGATCTCTCGGGGACGATTCGCGGACTTCCGTTCCAGACGGTGAGCGAGCTGCCACCGAGCGACGTCGAGATCCTGCCGACCTCATCGGTGATCTTTCGCGTCGGCGGACTGCGTGTCGTCGAGTCGCTGCAAATGGCCCATGTCGCGCACGTCGCGATGCCGGACGACGACGTCATCGCAGCGTCGGATGATTCGCACCCGGGCCAACGATCGCTGTCGGCCGAAGAGATCGCCGAATTGCGTGAACACGTTCGTCGCGAAGGGAGGGCGCTCGCACGCCGCACGTTGTCGACGTTTCAATCCGCCATCATCGCCGGCCGATGGCTCGACGCCGAGCTGCGCACTTCGGCCTATCGACTCGCGCCGCGTGCCGTGGTCTTCGCGGTCGTGATCTTCCTGGTGCTCATCGCCGTGCAGTCGTCGGACTACCGGAAGCTTCGTCGCGATCTCCGCGATGGACGCACGGTGCGCGTCGGCTCGACGGCATCGGGTGGCGAAGCCCTCGCTCATTCGCGGCGTCCTTGGACCGCGATCGGGCGTCCCGCGGGATGGCGAACGCGAGTGTGAGCTCGGGGCAGAGCAAGATTGTGCCGAGTCGATGTCACAGCGCGCCGAGGCACTGCCTAGTCGTCTTGTCGTGAGCGCAGCCGCATTGAGTTACACCCCTTCCGAAGCCGAGCCGGCCGAGCGCGCGCAAGCGTCCGAGCGCAGCGTGGCCGGGCCGCGGCGCGCGGAGATCCAGGATTGGATGATCGCGCTCGCGTCGGGGAATCGCAGCGCGCTCGAACCGCTGTACGCCGCGTTGTGGCCCATCGTTCGGCGGGTGTGCGCACGCATGCTCCCGAATCGCGCCGATGCCGACGACGCAGCGCAAGACGCACTCGTTCGACTGGCGGGCCGTGTGAGCGAGTTCGATCCGAGTCGCGATGCGGTCGCGTGGGTCATCGGCATCGCGGTGTTCGAGTGCCGAACGGTGCGGAAGCGAACGTCACGTCGCCGCGAGGACGGGCTCGACGCCATTCGCGAACGGACGACCGAGCATCCCGATCCCGAGTCGGATGCTTCCGAGCGCGAGCTGCACGCGCACCTGGAAGAAGTGCTCGAACAGTTGCCGGCGAGCGACGTCGAAGTGATCCGAGCGGCGTTGCGCGACGAACGGAGCGTCGAGAACGGCGCGGTGGCGGGTGCGACGTTTCGAAAGCGATTGCAGCGCGCGATGAAGCGTTTGCGTGATGCGTGGAGATCGAACCATGGCGACGAGTGACGACAAGATTCCGGCGGCGCTCTTGAGCGCGGCCCGTCGCGAATACGAACGCTCGCGATGGCGCGGTGCACTCGCGCTCGTGTGGTTCGTCGTGCCGATGATGCTGGTCGCGGTCGATCGCGGCGCGTCGCTCGGGCTTGCGATGGTGAACGCAACCGCGCTGGCGATGCTCTCGGCGTGGCTCTTGTGGCGTGGTGAAGCGTACGGCGCGGCGGTACTCCCGGGGATCCTCGCCGGTGCGGTTCCGTTTCTCACGCCGATGGTCGTTCATCGCGGTGCGCATCTGTGCGCGCTCGGCAGCTGCATGCTGGTTGGTTCGACGCTGTTCTTCGCAACGGGTCTCGTGGGCGGCGCGGTGCTGTCGTTCTTCACGCTGCGTCGACACGCGGGGCAGCGGACGTTCCTGCTCGCGGGGGTGGCCGTCGCGGCGGTGACGGGTCTGTTCGGCTGCACGCATGGCGGCTACTGGGCGGTGCCGTTGATGATCGCGGGATTTCTGCTGCTGACGGCGCCGGCGATGCTGCGTCTCCGCTCGCAGCGCGCGGGCTGAGCGAAGCTTCGTTGTCATCGGAAGAGTGACGCGTGCGCGCGGCGCGCATGCGGCGAGACCGCGCACGTGCGCGTGGCAGGGAGGTCGTCATGGGTCGTGGAGTGACACGCGCAGCATTCGTCGCGTTCACGCTGGTCGGTGTGTGCTCGCGCGGACGCGCTGCGTGGGCCGGTGATGACGAGGTGGGCTACGTCTCGATCGAGCCCGGCGAGGCGCTGCCGGACATCGCGCCTCCGATCGTGGTGATTGCGCAGCCGGCACCGGCACTCACGTCGGTGCCCACCCTCACGACCGTCGCGATCAACGTCACCGTCAGCACGCCGACCCCCGCGCCATTTCGCGTCGACTGGTCGTTGCGCATCCGTCCGTTACCAGTCGCGCCGCCACGACCGATCGTCATCACGCGCGAAGAGGATCCCGTGATCGCGGGACTGAACCTCACGCCACCCGTGGAGGACTCGCCGCGGCGTGTCTCGCGACGCCGTTTGCTCGCTGCGGGCATCGCGACGCTCTCGGCTTCCTACGTGCTCTCGACGATTCCATTGTTCGTCCACTGGCGCGATCCGATGCTCGCGCTGCCTGTCCTCGGACCGTTCGCGCAGGCTGCCGTCTGGGGCGCCAATGCCGGGCCGTACGACCGCGCGTTCGCGGCGTT
>CBIHQZ010000441.1:0-6027 GCA_966212315.1 uncultured Myxococcales bacterium | reverse complement strand
AAGACCCGGTCCCTCCACGCGGCGTTTGCGCTGCCGTCCGTCGTGCGTCGCGTCGTGCGGCGGAACATCGGGCAGATCGCGTACTGCCACGAACCAGCCCTTCGCGCGGATCCCACCCGCGAGGGGAGGGTGTCCGTACGCTTCGTGATCGATGCGGAGGGATCGGTGATCGCCAGCGAGATCATCGAGCGCGAGACCACTGTACCGGAGGCGGGACCGTGCATCGCCGCGGCCGTTCGTCGATGGACGTTCCCGTCGCCCGCCAACGGTGGGGTCGTGCGCGTGACCTATCCATTCCGACTCGCGCTCGAGTGATCGGTGCGCGTCGCCACGCTACTGCCAGCGCGCGACGCGCCGACGTGAGTCGTCGATCAGTTCGTCGAGTCGAGCGTCGCGGAAATGCGCGGCTGCATCACAGAAACGCCCGAGAAAATACGCGAACGTCTTTCGCTCGATGACCGCCACACGATCATCGGGCACCAGCGTGAGCGCGAACTGTTCGGCGCCGCGCGCAACGAGCATGCGTTCGAGATAGTCGTCCCACGTGGCGTCGAGTTCGAGGTCGATTCCGGTGCGTTCGTTCGCGGCGGGAATGCGCGTCCAAAGCTCCATCGGTTCCGCATCGATCTCGCCACGCGAAAAGCCCGGCGTGCGAAACGCCGTCCAGTGCAGCGCATCGAGGCATTCGATCAGATGCAGCTCCGTGAGAAAGTCCGCGAGCGCGCCGGTCGCGCCGTGCTCGGCGGGCTGTACGAATGCATCTTCGAGCGTGAAGTAGTCCGGCACGTACAGCGATCCGTGTTGTCCGCCGCGCACGTTCCATCGCACATCGACCCGCGCAACCTGGTCATACGTCGCGCACAGTGAGTCGTCGAGCACGAGCCCCACGGTGCGCGCGAGTTCGCGCTCTACGCGCATCGACTCGCCATCTTCCACGCGGCTGCTCCTCTCGACGATTGCGCGGGTGACGGTCACGTCGGGGTGCGCGTCCAGTGCGGCGAGTGCGACTTCGAAGCGGGTGAACAGTGCGGAGTCCATGGCAGCTCGCGCGTCACGAACCGCAGTGGGAACCTCGCTCGACGCGTCGGTGCGGGTCATCGCACACGGTGCCCGAAAGCTTCGTCCGCGCGATCCGCTTCTGCGTCGGCTTTCGTCGCGTGGACGCGGCCGTCGATGTGATTCGGCGGTGAGTACACCGTGTAGAGCCTCAGCGGCTCGCTGCCGTTCGCGATCACGTTGTGCATCGAGCCGGGCGGGGCGACGACGATCGAGCCCGGTCCGAGCGGCGTGTGCGCGCCGTTCACCACCGCCTCGCCGCGGCCGCTGACGATCACCAGGAGCTGTTCGACCCGTGAGTGACTCTCGGCGCCGATGTCCCCGCCGGCCGGAATCGACATGAGCACGAGCTGCGACCGCATGCCGGTGTGCACCACGCGACGGAAGTTCTGATTCGACCGCGCGAGCTGCGCGATGTCCGCGACGAACGGCGCGCCAATGCCGCTTCGGGTCGCCGCATCGTCTCGCTCGCCACCGCCTCGCGCTGACGGTTGCGCCGTGTGCGTCGTCGAGGCGGCGCTCGCACCCGGCTGCGCGGCGCGCTCGTGCATCGGCGTGTCGGACTCGTGCGTTTCATCCGCCCATGCCGGGACGACGAACCCGGCGAGTGAGAGCGATGCGATCAACCCAGCGGCGTAGCTTCGCATGAACATCGTGAACCCCCTCGTAATCGCCGGGAGACGCATCCAACGTGCCGCGAATGGTTCGCGTTCGCGCGCGCAGAACGCCTGCACGAAACACCTACGTCCAGTGGTCCAGCATCGCCTACGCGACGTGCGACGTGACCGGACCATGGCTGACGTCCTGGATCACCGTGCATTGCGCGCGCATCGGCGAACCGCTGCAGCCCGGCGTTGCAGCGCGCGCAGTCGGCACGAATGCAGCGACGAGGCGACGAGGTGTGCCTGCGCGCGAGCGCGTCGGCCAGCGCGGCACGACGCGCTGTCTACCGAGCGCGATTCGGTCACGAACGCAGCGATTCGGCGCGGACGGTGCGGCTCGCTGCGGTGTCATCGCCTTGTCGAAGGAACGCGACCGCAGGGGCTCGGGCGTTGAACACCGCGTATCGAAGCTTGGGAAGGAAGTAACGGAACGTGCCCGCGATGCTCGTCGTCGCCGCGTGCGTTCCGACGAGTGCGACGCGGCGGCTGCAGCGCGGCCTCGCCATCGCCCACTTGATCCAGCGAATCGGAAGACCGGGATCGAAGCCGTGCATGTGCGTGCCGTCGTAGAGCGTGACGTGGATGTGCGGATACTCGATCGCGAGTGAGTCCAGTCGTGCCTGTGCTTCACGCGACAGCGCGAGGGTCAGATGCCCGGTGACCGCGCAGACGAACATCTTGTCGGAGACCGACACGGCGACCGTTCCCACCCCGTTCATGGCGCGCAGTCTTTCATCCGGCGACCGGCGAATGCAACGGCTCGCGGTTCGCCTACATCCCGCTCGAACGTGCGATGGCGAGAGCACGGCGCCGTGCTCGTGGAAGACTCGCGAGTCGGCGTCGTGCATCTATCGATGCGCAGGCGATGGCATCGGAACGCGGATCGGTTCGCTTGCCGGGCCGCCGCAGCGGACCTGACCATTCGCGCCGACCGCACATCGCACCGGCGGGCGCAGCGCAACACGCGTCGCATTGGCGAGCGACTCCACCGTGTGAACGGCCGCTCGGCGTGCCGCCCCGGTCGAGACCTCGAGGCATGCGACACTCGAATCGCGCCGAACGAAGCACACCTGCGAGCCGCCCGCCGCGAGCGAAACGATCCGGTCGAGTGGACGGCCGTCCGCGTAATCGATCGGCACGGGCGCGGCGGTGAATCCGTTCGTTCCGTCGGACCCGACCTCGCCCCAACACTGCGCGAAACCGCGCGCGTCCAACGCGCACGCGAAGTAGTCGCCCGCCGTGAGCGACACCACGTCGTGCAGTGCGACCGTGCGAGATGGAGCGTACTGCTCGACGTACGGGCCGATTCCCAGTTGCCCGCGGTCGTCGGCGCCCCAGCAGGTCACCGTGCCTCCACGGGTCCGCGCACACGACGCGTTCCCGCCCATCGCGATCTGCACCGCGTCGGTCAGTCCGCTTACCGCGACCGGCGTCGCGCGCGCGACACGCGACCCGTCACCGAGTTGCCCCGCGAAGTTCGCCCCCCAGCAACGCGCGCCACCGCCACGCAGCACGGCGCAGGCGCTGTCCCCGCGCGACGCGAGATCCACCGCGTCGACGAGCGCGGCGATCAGGTGCGGTCGCGTCTCGCTCGTCGGAGCCGCCGAACCCGATGCCTGCCCGTACGCATTCGATCCCCAGCACGACACGGTCCCGTTGCTCGCGCGCGCGCACGTGTGCGATTCGCCCGCGACGATCTGCACGACGTTGGTGAGCCCGGCGACTGCGATGGGCGTCGTGTGATCTGTCGTCGTCCCGTCCCCGAGCTGCCCGGACGCGTTGCGCCCCCAGCAGCGGACGGTGCGATCGCGAAGAAGCGCACACGCATGCTGGTCCCCGACCACGACGTCGAGCGCGTTCGAGAGACCCGGCACCGGCGTCAGCGTTTCGGCCCCTGCGTGCGCGGGACGAAAGCGAAGTTGTGCGAACGAGAGACTCGCCTGCGCCGCGGCTTCGCTCGATGCGAGAACGAGCGCCAGCACGCTGGCGGTGGTTGCTACGCGATGGATGGCGCCCGACGGTGGAGCGAAGCGATTCGGGGTCACGTGGAGAATCTAGCCTGTCGCGTCACCGACGGGACGAGTTCCGCGACGCCGCCGATGTCACCGAAGAGAAACGCGACCTGCCCGAACGCGATCGCGAGACGCATCGATGTCTCACGATCGATCCCGACCACGAGAAAGGAAGCTTCCTGCGTCGATGGATCCGGCGCCGACGGATCGCATCCTCCCGGTGCGTCGAAGACAGCGTAGCGCCCCAGCGCTGCCCGCAGCGCATCGTTCGCCGCGAGGTTGGCGTCGAGTTCGCGCGGGCGACCGTCGGGATTCCACGCGGTGAGGTACGCCCATGTCGCCGCGCCATGCGCCGCAACGCGCGCGTCGAGCGACGGATGAAGCGCCCCGATGCGGATCGAAACCGCGGGCCATGCACCGCACGCTGGGACCGGGTAGGTGAGCGAGCGATAGAACTGCAACAGGCTGTCGGCGCCCATCGCGCGAGCGTGACACGGGAGCGCGTCGACAGTGACGACGCGCGCGAATCGCGTGCGCGATGATCGAACCAGAAACGACACGTGCGTCGGGACCGTGCCCAGGCCAGAAGCGCGCAGCGAAGTGACTCCCGGCGTCATCGATTCACGCCGCGCGCACGCACCAACCGACGCACGCGTGCAGAAAGCGTCAAACGGACGAGGCATCACGATTGCTCCATGGAGTGCGTTCGCATCCCATCGTGGAGGTATCCGATGAACGCATCTGCCCGCCTCGGACTCGTCGTTTCGAGCGCCCTCGCTCTCGCCGTCATCGCAGCCGCGCCGCGCGTCGCGGCAGTCGACGGACGCGCCGTCACGCTTCGAGAGTCCGCAGAGCGCGTCGAAGGTCGCTGCACCTACCGGACGACGCTGAACGGCTCGTGGACGGTCTCGCGCGACGGAACGACGGAACGGGCGCGCGACGTCGTGGTCTCGGTCGGTTCCACGGTCACGTGTCGTCGAGAACCGCCGCAGAGCGCGGAACGGCAGCTGTACTTCGCATCGGCCACGGAGTCGCAGATCGCCGCCCGCATTTCCGAAGTGGCTGCGATCACCGCGCAGGTCGCGCCGCATCGAACGGTGACATTCGTGCCGACGATCGTGTGCGACGGCGGGAGTGCGCGGGTCGCGAACATCCGCTGCGACGAAGTCACGGCAGACGCGACGACGGCAACCGCCACCGCACCGTGATCTCCTGATTCAGCCAGTGTCCGCAATTACGAACACGAGTCTGTAATTCGGAACTATCGAGTCAGCAGGACGGCACGCTCACGGACCTCACGAGCGGTTCACGCGCGGCGCAACAACCGCTCGAGCAGCGACCGCCGGATCTCGCGGACTCGCGTCGGGCCGACCTTGCTCGCGGCCGACTTGCGCTGCGCCTTTACCGTCGTCACCGCAACGCCCGCTGCGATCGAGATCTCGCGCTTCGTCGCACCGACCATCGTCGCCGCGAACACCGCCCGTTCACGCGGCGTGAGGTCCGCGTCTCGTACCGCGTTCTCGAGCGCACGAAACGCCCCCTGATCGACGCGGGCGGCCGCCTCCTCGGTCCAGCGGGCGAATTCCAGCACCGCCGGCACATCGAGCGGACGGACCATCATGTACGCGCGCAACTCGAGCGACCGCGCGATGGACGCGTGGCATACGGTGTCGAGCACGGTCACGATCGGTGCATCGCTCGCGCGCTCGCGAAACGAACTCGCCACCCGTTCGGCTGCCACGCCGAATCCGTCGCTCGCCACCAGACCGCTCCAGCGCGTCGATGATTCCAACGCACGGTCCAGCTCGCGCGGCGTTACCGGCATCCGCGCGCCCTGTAGAGCGTCGCACTCCAATTGACGCCGTTCGTCCGAAGAGACACACACGAGGAGTTGCGCGGGGTCCGGCATAGGGGAGGGACATTTTCAGAGAAAACGCGAGCGACGTCTAGTGCGTTACTCGAACGGCGTCTCGAAGTAGCTTCCTCGTCCCGAAAGGTAATCGTTGTTTCGCTGGCGAATCGACACTGTCGCAGACCTCGCGCGCCTCGGGCAGTTGCTGCTCCTCGTGCTGTGCGCGGTCGCGTCTCGTCATCGCCGGGAACATCGTCCGCTGGCCATCTGGCTCACGGCCTCGGTGCTGTATTCGATCATCAACGAACTGTGGATCATCCCCGTGCTCGGACATTTGCCGCGCCCGTTCCACGGATGGCCCCGTGTCGCGATGCACGCTGCGCAGTGCTACCTCGTCACGATGCAGGCCAGCATGGTCGCGATCGGCTGGTACGCATTCAAGGTT
>CBIHQZ010000440.1:0-6033 GCA_966212315.1 uncultured Myxococcales bacterium | reverse complement strand
CGTGCACTCGGGTGCGCTTCTTCCGTGGGATCAGAAAGCGTTCTGGACCACACGGGTCGAAGCGGCGATCGCCAGCACGGTGCCCGTCGTCGGAACGTTCTCGCAGCGCATGATCCAGGGCGGCAGCGACCTCGGCTCACTGTCCGTCACGCGCATGTACGGCGTGCACGTCGGACTCGTGCCGGCGCTTTTCGTCCTGCTCGCACTCGCGCACGTCGCGCTCGTTCGCAAGCATCGTCCGACGCCGCCGCCTTCGTTTCCGGACGACCTCGTGCTCGATCCCGAAGCCGCGAAGAAGCGCGGACTCGCGGTCGGCGTGCACTGGCCCGATCAAGCATGGCGCAACGCGGCTGCATCGCTGCTCGTCGTCGCGTTCGTCCTGTGGCTCGCGCGCACGCATGGGGCGCCGCTCGAAGGTCCGGCCGATCCCGATGGCGAGTATCCGGCGCGCCCCGAATGGTTCCTGCTCGGTCTCTTCAAGCTGCGAAAGCTGTTCGAAGGGCCGAAAGAGATCATCGCCACGGTGTTCATCCCGGGCATCCTCGGTGGCTATTTCGCGGCGCTTCCGTTCATCGACCGCGGACCGTCACGGGCCATCACGAAGCGCATCCCGCATGTTGCGATCGCGACACTCATCGTCGCGGCCGTCGTCGGGTACACGGCGTACGGCATGCGCCACGACGCGCGCGACCCGGAATTCCAGCGCGCGCGGCAAGCGGTCGACGTGCGCACCGCGCGGGCTTTCGCGCTCGCGGCCGCGGGTGTTCCGCCCGAGGGCCCGCTGGAAATGGTGCGCAACGATCCGCAGCGGCGGCCGGGCGAACTCTTCGCCGAGCACTGCGGAACGTGTCACGCCGAAGTGGGTGTGCCGCGACTCGATCCGCACGGACAGCGCACCAATGCTCGCGCGCCGACGCTCGATGGCTTCGCCACGCGCGGCTGGATTCGCGCGCTGCTGAACGATCCCGACGCGCCCGATCTGTTCGGTCGCACGGACATTCACGACATGCCTTCGCAGGCGCGGCGTCTTCGCGACGACTTCGACGCGGTCGTCGAATACCTCTACGCGCAGAGCGTCGAGAACGGCGACGCACCGGCCGATGCAGCGCTCGCGCATCGCGGCGACGAGGTCTATCACTCGCGTTGCACCATGTGTCATCAGGGCGCAGGCGACACGAGCGAGACCGATGCGGCCGATCGCGATGCACCCGATCTCACCGGATGGGGTTCGCGTCGCTACATCCGAGCGCAGATTCTTTCTCCCGAAGCGCCCACCAACTACGGTGCGCGCAATCACATGCCGGCCTTCGGCGATCGACTGCAGGGGAGGGAGCTCGAATGGGTGATCGACTTCGTGCGATCGCTGCGTTCGCGACCCGCGCCGGTGGGTATTCCGCCGGCTCCTCCGGCAACGTGACCGGTCGACCGTGTGACCTCACCCTCGCTGCCGCGCGCCCCTCTCCCTCCGACGCCGCGCGTACACAGCGCACGCAGCGTCGTCGAGAGAGGGGCTGGAACGATGGTGGCGTGACGCGGGCGCTGGAAACGTGATCGGGACAGCGCAATCACGCCGACGCCGAGACGCATCACTCGCGTCATGACCCATCCACGCCCGCCACGGATCCGGGCCATTTATCCCGTTCCCAGCCCGCCGTACGCACCACGCCCTCTGTTCACCAACCACTCGCCATCCTTCGAGCCCCTCTCTCGACGACGCCTGCGTTCGCGCGTCAGTGCTGGCGTCGGAGGGAGAGGGGCAGGCGGCAGCCGGGGTGAGGTCCCGCCCGCAGACGGACCGCGGTCATTCCCGTCCACATCGTCATCCATCACCACGAATCGCGCGTGATACGGTCCGTGCGTGACCGCCAACCGGAAGCGGATCCTGATCGTCGAAGACGACCCGGACCAGTACGACGCCCTCGCATTCGCACTCGACTCCGCCGGGTACGCGGTCGAGCACGCTCGCGATGGAAGCGAAGCGCTCGCGGTGTTGGCCAGGTTTCGTCCCGACGTCATCGTCACCGACCTCGTGATGCCCGGGATGTCCGGCGAGGATCTCATTCGCGCGGTGCATGAATCGGGCACCACGCCGCGTCCGCGTGTGCTCATCGTCTCGGGCATGGACGGACTTCGCGCGCGCTGCGAATCGCTCGGCGCCGACGAATGCCTGATGAAGCCGTTCAACCTCGACACGCTTCTGAAGACGGTCGAGCGGCAACTGGCCGCACTGCTCGAAGCCACTCCGCACTGATCTCTCCGCGGTTGCGCGAGGCAGGGCGAGGGAGCCGGAAACCGCCGGAAAATCCCGCGCGTTGAGCATTTCCATGTCTTGACACGCGTGCCCTCCTCGATAGAGTCCCGCGCCCCATCCCCCAAGAACCCGAGAAGGCAGATCGAATCATGCAAGTCACCGTGTCGCGCGTGTCTCCCGTCGAAGTCGAATTGAAGATCTCGCTCCCGAAAGACCGCGTGACCAGCGCGCTTGCAAAGGCCTTCGTGGCGGTCGGCAAGCAGGCTCAGATCAAGGGGTTCCGTAAGGGCAAGGTGCCGCTTCCGCTGCTCAAGCAGTACTTCGGCGACCGCGTCGCGAACGACGTGGCGAATCAGCTCGTCGACGAGACGCTGAACAAGGCGATCGCGGAGCACAAGCTCGAGCCGGTCACGCAGCCGAACGTCACGCCCGACACGATGCTCGCCGAGAACACCGACTGGGCCTACACGGCGAAGCTCGAAGTCCGCCCCGAAGTGAAGGACATCAAGCTCGATGGCATCGACCTGAAGAAGAAGATCTTCACGGTCACCGACGCGGACGTCGATCACCAGATCGAGCACCTGCGCGAGCACCACGCGAATCTCCAGGCGCCGGAACCGGCCCGCGCGGTGAAGAAGGGCGACCTCGTCACGCTGGACTACGACGTCACGATCGACGGCGCCGCGCGCGAAGACCTCAACATGCGAAATCGCACCGTCGAAGTCGGCAACGGCAAGCTGCTGAACGAACTCGACGCGGGAATTCCGGGGATGAACGCAGGCGAGTCGAAGGACATCAACGTGTCGTTCGACGAGAAGCACGCGCGCGAAGATCTCCGCGGCAAGACGGCGACGCTCAAGGTCACCGTCACCGAGATCCGCGAGAAGGTTCTCCCGGCCGTCGACGACGAGTTCGCCAAGGACACCGGTCACGACAATCTCGCCGCGCTCAAGGCGAAGGTCCGCGCCGACATCGAGAAGGAAGCCAAGGAAACGACCGAGATGGAGCTTCGCGAAGACGCGGTGAACGCGATCGTCGAGAAGAACCCGGTCGACGTTCCGCCGTCGCTGCTCAACAACGCGGTCTCGATCCTCGCGCGTGAAATCGCACAGGCCGAGCGGATGCGTGGCGCCGAACTCGACGCCGAGAAGATCATCGCCGAAGCGAAGACCCAGGCCGAGAGCCGCGTGCGCGCGGGCTTGCTGCTCGGCGAACTCGCCAAGCAGAACAGCCTCACGGTCACCGAAGACGATCTCAACGCGCGTCTCGAAGAGATGGCGAAGGAGACGAACAAGGCGGTCGCGAAGCTGCGTGCAGAACACCGCGATCCGAAGAAGCGCGAAGCACTTGCCAATGCCGTGCTCGAAGACAAGGTGATGGCACTGCTCCTGTCGAAGGTGAAGGTCACCGAAGTCCCCTCCGACAAGCCGCTGCACGTTCACGAGTAGCGCTGTCGAATCGTCGTCCGCCCGCGTGGGTCACTCGGCGTGAGTTCGGTGCATCGCGATGATCGCGATCAACGACTGCCCGAGTGATCCAACGCTTGAAACAAAGCCGCGCAGCAGTACGCTTCGCGGACACTGCCCGCCGAGGAGAAGCACATCCCCATGAGCATCATTCAGCGCCCGTCGAACTTCATCCCGTACCCGCAGGTCATCGAGACCACGCACCGTGGCGAGCGTTCGTGGGACATCTTCTCGCGACTGCTCAAGGATCGAATCGTCTTCCTCGGCACCGAGATCAACGACGACGTCGCGAACATCATCATCGCGCAGATGCTCTATCTCGAGAGCGAAGACCCCGACAAAGAGATCATGCTGTACGTGAACAGCCCCGGCGGCGTGATCACCGCGGGTCTCGCGATCTACGACACGATGCAATACGTCCGCTGCCCGATCAGCACGCTCTGCCTCGGGTTGGCAGCGTCGATGGCTTCGGTGCTGTTGACCGCAGGGACGCCGGGCCGTCGCTTCGCGCTCCCGAACGCGCGCATTCTCATTCATCAGCCGCTCGGCGGCGTGCGCGGTCAGGCGACCGACATCGAGATTCACGCGAAGGAGATTCTGCATCTCCGCCACAAGCTCAACGATATCTATGTCCGCCACACCAAGCAGGACATCAACAAGATCAAGAACGACACCGAGCGTGACTTCTACATGGGCGCCGAAGAGGCGAAGGCCTACGGCCTGATCGACGAAGTCGTCGCGCACCGCAAGGGCGGGCCGACGGCAGTCGCGAAGTAGGTTTTGCGCAGCGCTCCCATCGCTCCCGCCGACGACCCCTCCCCATCGCTTGATTCTCTGGGCTCACTCGCCCCTCCCCGAACGACACTGCGCATTGCAACACCGGGAGTGTCGTCCGAAGAGGGGCACGCTCCGGAGAAGCTGCGCGACTTGTTCTCATCGTGACGAGCCCCGGGTTTTCTGGCTGTCTGCGGGTCGTCCTAAGAGGAGCACGCTCCGCAGAAGCGGCGCGACTTGCTCTCATCGTCGAGGAACTGGTTCTTGAAACGCTCCACAGGCAGCGAAATTCCGTGCCGCTCTTCGGACGACACTCCTCGTGACCAATTCGAAGTGTCGTTCGGGGCAGGCGAGGCAACGGTCGCGGTGGTGGGGAGGGTCTGCGTCGCATCGCGACTGCGCGCGAACACATCACCGCGCGACGAGGTGGAGCGACCTCCGTCGAATTGGTGCACCCGCGAACGGAACTATGGAACCATTCGTTCGGTGCGTAAGCTTGCGCTCGCGGACGCGGCGACTAGACTCTTCGAGGTCTAACCGCCACGTCCGTAGGCATGCAGGCGAGCGGCGCACAAGTTCGGTCACGTGAACCAGGAGAAGCGCGGTGCCAGTGGATCGTAGGCACGACAATTCACACGGGAACCTCCAGTGCTCTTTCTGCGGAAAGAGTCAGCGAGAGGTCAAGAAGCTGATCGCCGGCCCGACGGTGTACATCTGCGATGAGTGCATTGGCCTGTGCAATGACATCATCGCGGAGGAGGTCGAGCGCGATGAGCAGCTGAAGGGCTCGTCCCCGATCCCGAAGCCGAGCGAGATCAAGGCGATCCTCGACGAGTACGTCGTGGGGCAAGACCGCGCGAAGAAGGTTCTCTCCGTCGCCGTTCACAACCACTACAAGCGCATCGACTCGAACCAGGCCAGCAATGGCGAGGTCGAGTTGCAGAAGTCGAACATCCTGCTGCTCGGTCCGACGGGCACGGGAAAGACGCTTCTCGCGCAGACGCTCGCGAAGATTCTCAACGTGCCGTTCGCGATCGCGGACGCCACGACGCTCACCGAAGCGGGCTACGTCGGTGAAGACGTCGAGAACATCATCGTGCAGCTGTTGCAGAACGCCGATCACGACATCGAGCGTGCGCAGCGCGGCATCGTGTACGTCGACGAGATCGACAAGATCGCGCGCAAGGGTGACAACCCGAGCATCACGCGCGACGTGTCGGGCGAGGGCGTGCAGCAAGCGCTGCTCAAGATCCTCGAGGGGACAGTTGCGAACGTTCCGCCGAAGGGTGGACGCAAGCATCCGCAGCAGGATTTCCTGCAGGTCGACACGACGAACATCTTGTTCATCTGCGGCGGCGCGTTCGTCGGACTCGACGGCATCATCGAGCGCCGCGTGAACACGCGTAACCTCGGGTTCGGTGCAGAGATCGCGAGCAAGGCCGACAAGAAGCTGGGCGAGATCCTCGCGCAGGTGCAGCCGGAAGACCTGCTGAAGTTCGGCATGATCCCGGAGTTCATCGGTCGTCTCCCCGTCATCGCGAC
>CBIHQZ010000439.1:0-6043 GCA_966212315.1 uncultured Myxococcales bacterium | reverse complement strand
GCGCGAACCCGCTCCGGGTGGCTCCCCGCGCTGCCGAGCGCGCCAAGAATCTGCACGTTGCGCGCGTCACCGAACGGGTAGCGCGTGAGCACCGGCTGTGCTGCGCCCGCGGCCGCACTGTCGACAACCGCGGCGACGTCGAAGTCGACCGCATAGTCGGCGATCGCACGCTGTGAGCCGGCGATGACCGCACCGTTGGTCGGATCGAGTTCGTCGCGCACGAGATCCGTGCGGCCCGTCGCAAACGCGGTCGACTCGTTGAAGTCGTTCGTCCCGGCCGCGATGCGGTAGCGAATCGTCGTCAGCGGCGCGATCGTCGCACCGACGCCGAGCCCCGGAATTCCGCACCCCGCGCCACCCGCACCGATGACCACCGGCGCGTTGTCGAGCGTGAGCGACGGATACGTCGTGCCCGTCGCCGCCGCGAACGAACCGTTCGCGATGTGGACGATCTGCATCTGCCCGTTGCTCCCGATGATGCGCGCCCACCGATTCGTGAACACGCGATCGAACGTCGCCGCATCGGGAATGCGAGTGTACGCGAGCGTGTGCTGCTGGAGATACACGGTCGTCCCGTTGATCCCCATGATCCGGTATTCGTCGCTGCTCACGTAGTTGCCGGACATCTGCAGCGTCGGGGGATCGATGAACGCGTTGTCTCCCGGGAGATGGGTCGGATTCGACGCCGCGCGCTGCAAGAGCACACCCTGCACCGCCACCGCCGGACGCGGGCAGATGTCGGGATCGGTCGTCGATGACGGCGTGCCCATGTAACCCGCGCGTGCGATGTCGCCACGCAGCAGTTCCATTGCGCTGCGAAGCCGGAGCTGCACTTCACTGATGCGCTGCTGCTGATTGAACGTCTGGGTCGCGACGATCGACAGCGAGTACAGACCGACCGCGATGATGGCCGAGAGGCCGATCGCGACCATCAACTCCATCAGCGTGAAGCCGCCGGAATTACTGCGACGCGAAGTGCTCATAGCGGATTGCCCGTGATGACCGAGACGGTGTGAACCAACTCGAGGTTCGTCACGTCGGTGCCGAGCGTCGAAAGCGCGCCGCTCGTGCCGCAGCGGTCGTACGCGGCGTTGCGCCCGGCGCCCTCGCGATACCACCACACGCGGACTTCGGCGCGCATCATTCCCTGACGCGACACGCTCTCGCTGCGAAGCCAGTTGTAGCGAACGTTCACGCAGTACTTCGTTGCCGAAGACCCGAGCGCGATCTCGTTCCCGAACGCATCGAACGCTGCGCTGTCGGTGCTGCCCATCGGTCCCACCGGGACGAGCCAGGCATTCGCAGCAGCGGATCCACCCGAGCATCCGACGAGGCGACAGAGATACGTCGTGTCGGCGCCGAGATCCGAGATGCTGGTCCGGTTCGACGGCGAGTTCCAAGCGAGCGCGTCGGTATGCAGTCGCTCCTGCCAGCGGCGCGCGATGTTCGTCGCGATGGTCAGCTCCTGCGCGCGACGGTTCGAGAGGATCGCCGCGTTCTCCATCGAGAGAATGCCGGTGATGCCGATGCCGAGCAGGCTCAACGCGACCATCACTTCGACGAGCGTGTAGCCATCACGTGCGCGATCGCGCCTGCGTGCGCAGCGGCTCATTGCGCCAACCTCGGCGAGCCACCGAGCGGCACCACCACTCGGCGCGTCACGATGCCAGGGAACCGCGTGTTCGCGAACGCGTACAGAAAGCCGCCGTTCAGCGCACGGCCGGTGTTCGCACCGTTGTCGTCGGTGAACGCGCTCGTCGACGAGAAGCGATAGAACAGCCGGCCGAGGGGCGTGTAACAAAACTCGATGTACGTCGCGACCGGCCGCGTGTTCGTGACGCTCACGTCGGTCACCTGCGCGAGCATCGTGTTGTCGAAGATACGATTGAGCGGCTGGGTGAAGTCCGAGAGCCCGCAGGACGAGCGCGTCCCCTCGCGGATGGCCTGCGACGGCGTCGCACCCCCGAGGTCGACGATGACGACTTGCGCGATCCCGCGGAACGTCGCGCGGCTCCGCGCCTCGCGGAAGACGTTCATGAACTGAACGGCCTGTTGCGCTGTCGCGCGGTCACGGAGGGTCTGCTGAATCGTCGGAATGGCGAGCGCGGTCGCGATGCCGATGATGGCAACCGCCACCATCAACTCGATGAGCGTGAACCCGGTTCTGACACGACGACGCACCACGACCCTCCGTCTCGTGCAACGGCCATGCCCCCTCCCGGACCCGGAAACTCGTGGAACTTCAACGAGTACGGCGTCGGTCGACTCGAAGCACCTTGCGAAGGTACGCAACCGTTTCATACCGGGCGAATCACTCGTCCGCCCACTTGTTTCCGGGGCTCCGACCGCATTACACCCCCGCAATCGTGATTCGACCCACCCTTCGTGTCGCCCTCGTTGCCTCCGCGCTTCTTCTCGCCCACTGCCGCAGCCGCGAAACCGGATCGACGCCGCCACCGTCGCCGCGCAACGAACATCCGCCCGTTCCCGCGACCGCGGATGCGCACGCCGCGGGTGACGCCGCCACGGCCGGTGCCGACAACTTCGAACCCTCCGCCGCGGCCGCGGAGTTCCGCGAAGCCGCGCGAATGCTCCCGCAAGGGCGCGTTGGCGAATGGGTGCAGTCGGGCGCTGTCACGCGATCGACAGCCGCGAACCTCTTCCAGGTCATCGACGGCGCGGCGGTGTCGTACGAGCGCTACGGCGTTCGGCAGTACGCAAAGACCGACTATCGCAAGCCGGGCACTACGCTCGTCGCGACCATCGAGGTCTACGAGTTCGCGAACCCGCTCGGCGCCTTCGGACGCTACTCGCTGATGGTCAGCGACGGGCGCGATCCGGGATCGCTGCAGCCACAGTCGGTGAACATCGGCGCCGGCGGCTATCAGGGCACTACGCAGATCACGTTCTGGAAGGGCTCGTCGCTCGTTCAGATCAGCATCTCGGACACGTCGGACGAACCGAACGAAGCCGCGCTCGCGAGCACGGCACGCACTGCGCTCCCGAGTCTCGCGCATGCGGTCGAGACATCGGTGACCGGACAGATCGCTCCGCCGCTCTCGCCGCTCTCGTCGGACGGCGTCGTGTGGGGAGGCGTCACGTATCTCGCCGATGCGGTCTTCGCCGCCGAACAGACGGGCCCCGCGTGGGTCGGTCACTATGCGAGCGCCGATGGCAAACGATACCGCCTCGCGATCTTCCGGCGCGGCAGCGTCGCCGAAGCGCAGGCCGTTCTCGCGCGATTCCGCCCGATGGGCGCGCACGCGATCACGGGTCTCGGGGATGAAGCGTTCTCGGTGACACCGCAGGGCGGCGAGATCGTCATCGCACGCACTGGCAACAACGTCTTCGCGGTCACGAACAGCAGCGCGTCCAACCAGCCCGCGCCCACGCGCGACGCGAAGATCGCGATCGTCCGCACCGCGCTCACGCTCCCGATGCCGAATCTCCCGCCCGACGGCGCCGCCTCGCCGCAGTGATCCGACGCGCGTTGCGCGTTCACGAACAAACGCATCGATGACGGCGCGCGGTGGCTTCGCCGCGCTGCTCATTACGGCGGCCACTGATCGCACGCGCCGCGTCTGCAAATTCGCGCCAGACTCGCGCGCATGCCGCTCCCCCGTCTCGGCCCGCGATGGAACGAACGTGCGCTCGAAACTGCGCGCGTCGCGAAGACTCTCGATGCGCGCGACGCCGACGGCATCACGCCGCTCTGGCACGCGGTGTACTTCGGTCAGGCCGCGTGGGTGACACGACTGCTCGACGCCGGCGCATCACTCGACGCGCACGACCCGGCAAAGATCGAGCGAGCGCTTCACCTCGTCACGCTGTGGCGCAACGTACCGAGCCCTGGACACGCCGCGCCCACGGGCAACGGCACGCTTCTCCACGTTGCTGCCGCACACGCGGGCTCCGTCGATGTCGCGCGCATTCTCCTCGCGAAGAAGGTTGCGATCGACGCGCGAGATCCGTTCGGTTGCACCGCGCTGCACGTCGCCGCATTTCACGGACACGCCGCGCTCGCGAATGCGCTGCTCGATGCCGGCGCCGATGTGAACGCGATCGACCGCGCGGGATACTCGCCGCTCGATCACGCCGCTGCGTCGCACGACGCACGCGCACTGTTACTCACGCGCGGCGCCGATCCGAACGGCGGTCCGCGAACCGTGTGGCCGGCGAAGTCCGCGGCGCAATGGTCGATCGTGACCAACGCAGCACACGACGGTCAGGTGGACTTGTTGTCGGCGTTGATCAAGGCCGGCGCGAATCTCTCACGACACCCTGAAGCGCTGCCGCTCGCTGCATTGGGAGGACGCGCCGATGCGGTGGGTCTGTTGCTTCGACATCACGCGCCCACGAACGTGACGACGATGCGCAATGGGATCGCGCTCGGTCCGCTCGCTGCCGCTGCCGTCGCTGCTTCGCGTTCGTGCTTCGATCTGCTGTGGCCGTCTTGCGACAGTGAGAAAGACGCGGCGTTGTCGGCGGCAATCGACGCGAGTCGCGGCGACACGAAGACTCCACCCAACGACCACGGCGCCGATCGCGCGATGCTCGTCGAATGGCTGCTCGCACACGGCGCCGATCCGAGCAGCGCGCTGATCGCGGCGGCGACGTTGTCGGATACGACCTATCTTCAGCGCCTGCTCGAGCGAGGCGCGCGTCCCGATGCGCTCGACGGGGCCGGGGAAGGTCCGCTCGTGCATGCCGCCCGAGGCGGTCATCATCGAGCGGCGGCATTGTTGCTGGCTCACGGTGCGGACCCGAAGGCGCGCGCTGCGAATGGTCAGAGCGCGTATGCGATCGCCGAGGACGCGTATCGAAAGCGCAGCATCGACGATGCGCGAATCGTAATGCGGGCTATCGACGACGCAGGCGGCGGGCCACCACCGGCGATGATCGAACCCGAGGAACCGACGGCCGGGCCCACGGTCGGACGGATCGTGACGCACGCGAAATTCGGCGTTGGCGAGATCACGGCGATCGACGGCGAGAAACTCACCGTCGTCTTCGAAGGCGGCGACCGGAAGACCTTGCTCGCGAAGTTCGTGACGGTGAAGCACTGACCTCCGCGACGCGCCGACGCGCGATCTCTTTCCCGATCATTCCGACGGCCGAGCTTTCGCGCGCGCTCAGTGAGCGTCGTCACGCGCGGCTCGTCTCGCGTTTGCCAATCGTCAACGGCGAGCGCAGCGTCACTCGCGATGTCTAGTTTCGTGGGACGCTCAGCCGCGCACGGCGCTTCGCCCGCTGAGGTATCGCGCGTCGAAGTACTCCGCATCGCGCCCGACCGCGTGTCGCAGCGTGCAGGCGAAGAGTTGTACGTCGGCGGTGTCGCGCGAACCCACGGTGGTGGCTGGATGCGCGTCGAGACCAGCGATCACAACGTTCCGGCCGTGGTGCGCAAGATCGAAGTCCATCTCGGTTGTTACGCGCCCGAGGACAACGACACGAACACGTCGATGGTCGTCGTGTGCATCGATCGGATCCGGTTCGCCGACATCCAGTGGCGCAGTGTGCGAGCCTTCCACGAAGCCTTCAACAACGTGTGGGAGTCGGTTCTCGTCCTGGAAGCCGCGCGTGCACTGAAGCGTGCAAAGGCCTCGGGCGTGCGGCCGCGCGTCCCCCCGCGTTGAACGACCGCAGCGACTCGGTCGGCGGCTTCGGCGCTGCGACGAGCAACGCGATGCGCCTGACCGATGTCATGACGCGACCCCGCGTTCAGAAGCTCAGCGTGAGCGCCGCGGTGGCACCACGATCGGTCGGCGCGAACGCCACGTCGGTCACGCGAACCCGCGGTCGATAGCTCGCATCGAGGATCTCCGCGCGATTCGCGTCGGCCGGGGGAGTACGACCGCCCATGCCGAGCAGCACGCTCCCGAGGACAATCATCGAGATGCCGAGCACGGGCCATCCGACGAAGTTGAGCGCTGAGCAACCCGGCGAGTAGTAGCCGCAGAGCAATCCGAACGCCCAGAAGCTCGAACCGACCAGGATTCCCGTGGGAAGGAGCACGGTCCCTCCGCTCATGTACCAACCCGGC
>CBIHQZ010000438.1:0-6049 GCA_966212315.1 uncultured Myxococcales bacterium | reverse complement strand
TCCGCGATGCCCTTTCACGGCGTCCCCGCGACCGCGATGCGCGCGACGTGCAAGCGCGTGTTCGCCGACCTCGACATCTCCAGCGCCGAGACATGGCGCGATCTCACCCTCGCCCTCTGGCGCAACGCCACCCATCGCGAAGAGCGCTACGCCGCGATCGAACTCACCGGCGATCGCCGCGCCCGCGCGCATCAGACGCTCGCGACGCTGCCGATGTACGAAGAACTCATCGTCACCGGCGCGTGGTGGGACTACGTCGACGTCATTGCCGCGCATCGCATCGGCGGACTCCTGAAACTTGAACCCGCCGCGATGAAGAAGACGCTGCGCGCGTGGAGTCGCGACGCGGACATGTGGAAACGCCGCACCGCGATCATCGCGCAGATCCGTTTGCGGGCCGGGACCGACCTCGAATTGCTCTACGCGTGCATCGAACCGTCACTCGACTCGCGCGAATTCTTCCTTCGCAAGGCGATCGGCTGGTCGCTGCGTGAATTCGCGAAGTCGAACATGGACGAAGTGATTCGTTACGTGCGCGAGCGCCGCGACGTGCTCAGCCCGCTCAGCAAGCGCGAGGCGTTGAAGGCTGCATTGGCGAGCGGGCTGGTGGACGAGATTCCCTGACGCGTGATCAGGTCGGACGCTGCGCGGGAAGCGTCATCGTCTTGGCGCGCAGACGCGTCTTGGCGAGGCGCGCGGTGATGCCCACGAGCCCCGGATGGAGCCCGATGCGATCGAGCGCCGCGAAGGCTTGCTCGCGACTGAAGACCGCGCCTTCGATGCCGAGAACCTGGATCGCATCCATGACCACTCGACGCGCCGTGTCCTCGCCGATGGTCGCGGCGAGCAACATGATCAACTCGCCGCGATCGTGGTCCAGCCTGACTTTCATGGTGCCCCCCGCACTCATCCCGGAAACAGCATCACGACCGTCGTCGTGTTGTGGAAGCCGGACATGTCGCCGACGTCGAACGCAACCTCGCCGTACGTCTCGAAGCCCGCGATCGGCGCGCCGTCGAGTTCTTCGCCGATGGCTCTGACGCCGCGGATGAAGTCGCTTCCGAGAATGAGGTTTCGGCAGATGCAGTCGAAGACGATCGCCCCCGCGATGGGGGCGCCTTGGAGTCGCTCGCGTGCTCGCCGCGCCGCTTCGCGCGCCGAACGGATCTGCGCCTCGGGCACGCTCTCGGTGATGCGGATGACTGCGCCCTGTGGGATCCCGCACGCGAACGACAATGCGCCGTCGTCGGTGCGCGCGAGCGGTGCGCGGATCTTGTAGCCCGAGCCCGTCGGCAGGCCCGCTTCGAAGCGCAGGAGGAAGGCAGTGAGCTGATCGCCCGAGAGCCGATCGGCGTCCACGCCGAGCGCCGCCGCATTGCGAGCAGTCTGTTCGCGCCAGACATCCCACGCAGGGCGCTTGTTGATCTCGTGCACCACGTTGCCGTCGGCGCGCGTGACCTCGAGCGGTTCGCTGATCGCTTCGTGGCCGTGGCATACGCCCACGCCGATCGGACGCTTCGAGAAGATCTCCGCGACGACGATCGCGTCGCTCGCGACGACACTCCCGCACGCGACGAAGGTTTCCTTCATCGCGAGGTCGTCACCCGCCGCGCCGCCCGCGAGTTGAATCGCATCGCCGAGCATCGATGCCGCGATCAAGGTCGCCTCTTCGGCGTTCCCCGCGAGTGGATCGATCAGGACGATGCCAGTGCGATGCGGATAGCCCGTGCGCGCTGACGGAAGCGGCGCGATGGCGCGCTCCACCGTCTCTTCGACGTTGCGCTTCAGACCACTCGCGATGTTCGCGAAGACCTCGAAGTCACCGGCCAGCGCGAAGGCGGACACCGAGTTCTTCGCGTCCTCGGATTGCGTGAATTCACCCGCCGTCGACGCAGCGATCACCGTCGCTCGCGGCCACTCCGCACTCAATCGCGGCATCAACTCCGTGAGCGGTTGTCGCGTCGAGGCGAAGACCGCGACGAACACCGGATCGTGCGTCTCGAGTTGCGCGCGAACCTGAGCAATGATCGATTGCGCCGCAGCAAGCGGCGCGCCGTGCGCAAGCGCACTCGCAGAACGATTCCCCATCAGTCCCCCCCTCCGGCACGTCGCCGGTTGCGAGTCGGAACTCGAACACGGCGGTCCCTGCCGGTCAAAGTCACGCGACCGGATCTCGTACGGTCGTCAGCAATGGCCGTCGCGACTCGTGCCGCCCGTCATCGAATGCGACGTGCACGCAACCTTCTCTCGTTCGGAAATCGCACGTGGGGACGACGCGCGCTGCTACGTTCGCAGATTCGATGCCCCCGCCCTCCCCACTGCGAACCGCATCTTGGCAAAACCTCGTCATCGTTCACGCGAGCGGCGCAATCGCGCGCGCAGATGTCCGCCGGCTCTTCGACACCTACCGCGAGGAGATCGCGAAGCATCGCGGAGGGATCGTTGTCGGCTGTTTCGTCGAACGCGCAACGGACACGCTGCCGGACGGATCGCGCGAGGAGTTCGCGAGCCTGGTGCGTCAGTTCGGCGCATCGATTCCGCGCATCGCGGTGTTGCTCGCGGAACGCGAGACGAGCGCGGTAGTGCTTCGAACCATCATTCGCGGCTACAACGTCGTCGCGCGAACGAGCACGTACCAGATCGTGCTGAGCGAACTCGAGATGGCGCGATCGCTCGCCCCGGTGATGTCGTCGATCGGTGGCTCGCCCGTGAGTGAAGAGCAGGTTCTCGCAGCGATCCGGCGACTGCGCGCTTCGATCGCGTAGCGCGCGCCGAACTGCGCGTTGGATCGCGTGTGTGAGCGACGACAGCGCCGCGCAATCGATGCACTCTCCGCGCATGACGTGGACGACGATTTTCGCCATCGCAGAAGTCGTGTGGATCATCGGTGCGGGTGTCTGGCTCATCCTCGAGAAGCGCTCACCGACCGCGACGCTCGCGTGGATCTTCGGACTCGCGCTTCTTCCCGCCGTGGGGATCGTTGCGTACCTGGTGCTCGGGCCGCAACGACTGCGTCGCAAGCGACGTCGCCGGCGTCACGCGCGCACCGCGGTGCAGACGAGCGCGGCGGAGAAAGAAGCCGCAACGCCGCGCCCGGCCGATGCGAACCTCGCGATGCTTGCCACGCTCGCGGAACGCGCCGGCGAAGGGGCTCTCGCGCGCGCCGACGAAGTCACGCTCTTCGACAACGGGCTCGATGCCTATCGCGCCATCGAAGAGGCCATTCTCGCGGCGAAGCATCACGTCCATCTCGAGTACTTCATCTGGGAGGGCGCCACGATCGGCACACGCCTGCGCGACCTGCTGGCGCGACGATCACGCGAAGGCATTCGTGTGCGACTGCTCGTCGACGGCATGGGTTCGTTGAGCCTCACGCGCAAATGGCTGCAAGAACTCCGCAGCGCCGGGGCCGAGGTCGAGATCTTCAACGAGGTCGGAATCGCGCGTTTTCGGCCGCGAATGATCAACTTTCGTTCACACCGGAAGATCATCGTGGTCGACGGGCAGGTCGGGTTCACCGGCGGGATGAACATCGTCGACTACCATTCCAGCGAGTTCGCGGGCGCGAAGGCATGGCGTGACACGCATGCGCGCATTCGCGGCGCCGATGCGGTGCGCGGGCTGCAACTGCTCTTCTGCGAAGACTGGCACTACACCACCGGCGACAGTCCGAAGGGCGACGAGTACTACCCGCGCGACACGCCGACAGGACACGAACTCGTGCAGATCGTCGGCTCGGGTCCCGACAGCACGTTCTATCCGATCCACAAGCTGTACTTCAGTGCCATTGCGACGGCGCGCAAACGCGTGCTCGTCACCACGCCGTACTTCGTTCCCGACGATCCGATGGTGCACGCGCTGACCACCTCCGCGATGCGTGGCGTCGACGTGCGCATCCTGGTCCCTGCGGGCAGCGATTCGAAACTCGTGAGCGCCGCCGCGCGCACCTACTTCGAAGAACTGATGCGGGTCGGCGTTCGCATCTGGGAGTACACGCCGTCGATGCTCCACGCGAAGACGCTGGTGGTGGACGACGAGTTCTCGATGGTCGGCACCTGCAACATGGACAACCGAAGCTTCCGATTGAACTTCGAGTGCGCCGCGGTCTTCTACGACGCGAAGACGGCTTCGCAGCTGGCGGCGTGGTTCGAACGCGACGTCACGACCGGCGGCGATCCCGTCACGATGCGCGAAGTGCGTCCGGGCTTCGTGCAGCGGCTCGGCGAGAACGCCGCGCGACTCTTCTCACCGATTCTGTGACGCGGGCACGGGCTCGGCGACCGAGCGATCGCCGGTGATCTTCATCACGATGATGTAGATGGCCGCCGACGAGAGCCCGCCCACGAACCACGCATAGTCGAACGCGCCGCGCAGCGACGGCACGAACACGCCGATCCACGCGAGCACGCACCCGACGACAGTCGCAACGATCGCGGCCCAGTTCGTCCCGGCGCGGAAGCCCTTCTCCGTGTGATGGATCGCGCCGCGGTACAGCCCGCCCGTGTCGAACGTTCGCTTCTCGTACGAGTAGCGCCCGGTCGCACGATACAGATCCGCGAGATCGAGCTTCGTGCGCTTCACGTACCAGTAGTCGGCGATGAGCACGCCGGCGATGGAGCCGAGCCCGCCCGAGTATCCGAGCAGCCACTTGAAGATGTAGCCCGATGGATCCGCGATGAGCTTCCATGGACACATCGCGATGCCGATGATCCCCGTGATCAGCCCGCCGCGACGGAACGTGATCCAGCGCGGAAACGCATTGGCGAAGTCGTTCGCGGGCGACACCACGTTGGCGGCGATGTTCACCGCGAGCGTTGCGATGACGACCGTGAACATCGAGACCGCCACCATCGCGCGCGATTCGAAGCGCGCCGCGAGGTCCATCGGATCCCAGATCGGCGCGTGGTAGATCACCGACGTCGCGCTCGTGATGAGCACGCCCATCGCGGCGAAGATCGTCATCGTGGTCGGCAGTGCGACGACTTGCCCGAGCATCTGTTCGCGCTGCGATCGCCCGTAGCGCGTGAAGTCGGGCATGTTGAGCGAGAGCGTGGCCCAGAAGCCGATCATCGCGGTGAGCGACGGGATGAACACGCGGATGAACGAGGGTGTGTCATGCAGGCGCCCCTGCGTCGCGAGAATCGGTCCGAGTCCGTTCGCACGTTTGACCGCCCACCACACGAGCACGCCGGTCATCACGAGCACGTACGGCGCGGCCCAGTTCTCGACCTTGCGGAGGAGATCCATCCCGCGGAACACGATGAGGATGTTGAGCCCCCAGAAGATCGCGAACGAGATCCACATGCCGGGTACGTGCCCGCCGATCTCGCCGCCGAGTGCGGTCTGCCATCCGGGCCACATCGCGACGAAGAACGTGTGCAGCGCTTTGCCACCGAGCCAGCACTGAATGCCGAACCACCCGCACGCGACGATCGCACGCATGAGCGCGGGGACGTTCGAGCCGTACACCCCGTACGCCGCGCGCGCGAAAACCGGGAACGGGATGCCGTACTTCGTGCCCGGGTGAGAGTTCGCGAGGATGGGCAAGAGCACGATGATGTTGCCGAGCAAGATCGTGAAGAGCGCCTGCCCCCAGCTCATTCCCGCGCCGATGAGCCCCGAGGCCATCATGTACGTGGGGATGCAGTGCGCCATCGAGATCCAGAGCGCGGCGAAGTTGTAGGTCGTCCAATTCCGCTTCGCGAGCGTCGTCGGCGCGAGGTCTTCGTTGTGCAGCGCTTGTTCGCCGAGGTGCACGCCGGGCGCGAGTTCGACGCGGCCGTCGCTGTGCTCGATCTGCTCGTTCCACATGATCGCGAATGGAACACCGAACCTGCACGCCGCGTGAAGCGCGATCGCGTCTGGGCGGTTTGAACGCACGGACCCTGGTGCGCTGGTCTATCCTCGCGCGGGCCGCACACGCGGGGTGCGGGCGAAGGAGAATGCATGCGGGGCCGATGGATGAACTGGCTGTGCGCGATGTCCATCGCGTGGTTTGCGATGACGGCTTCGTGCCGGCACACCGCGAGCGGAAAACCCCGGGTGGCGG
>CBIHQZ010000437.1:0-6073 GCA_966212315.1 uncultured Myxococcales bacterium | reverse complement strand
CGGGGGACATGTACAGCGGTGTGCCGATCACGCTGCCGGTCCGCGTTCGCGCGCGCGCGAACTGGCCGCCGCCCGTGAACTTCGACACACCGAAGTCGAGCAGCTTCACGAAGTCGGTGACGCCGGCCTTGTTCGTCAGGAAGACGTTGTCGGGCTTGAGGTCGCGATGAACGATCCCCATCGCATGCGCTGCGCGAAGTGCGGAGAGCGTCTGCTGCATGATGTGGGCAGCGGCGTCCGGACCGAGCTTCCCGGTGCGCTCGATGCGCGAGGCGAGACTCTCCCCCTTGAGCAGCTCCATCACGATGAACGCCTGCCCCTCGTGTGTGCCGATATCCAGGATGTCGACGATGTTCTCGTGACCGATGGCAGCGGCCGCGCGGGCCTCCGCCACGAAGCGACCGAGAACGGCAGCGTTCGATGCGTACTGTGTCTGGAGTACTTTGATGGCGACACGCCGGCCGACGCCGATGTGTTCGCCTTCGTAGACGGCGCCCATGCCGCCGGTCGCGACGAGTCGCAACAGCTTGTAGCGGTTCGCGATGACCGTGCCGGGTTCGAGCATGGCTGACTCACGCCCTCGGAGCGGTCTGCGCGAGCAGTCGTGGATGCGCCGAGCGTGATTCGGTGCGGCGAACGGCTCGCGTCGACGACGAGACGGTGAACGGTGCAAGCAAGCGGTGCGACATTCGATAGTCCTTGTTTGAATTCGTTGACCCACCACCCCGCAGTCACGCGCCGAACGCTCGCAAGATCACGGCCACCTCACTCGCCGCTAGTACGCGGAACAATGGCGATCGACGCGACGAACGGTGCGGGTCTTCGACCCGACTCGGGCAGCGTGTTGGCTCGATGAGATTTCAGCGCCGGCGCATCGCGCGCGGCGGGCTTCGTCTACGAAGCGGAGAACGACCCGCGCGCGTCGCACATGCTCGCTACGGCCTGGTCGCGCGCTCCGAGACGATCCTTGCGACGTCTCCCGGCAGCGCCATCGCGTCGAATGGCTTCTTGATCACGCCGACAGCTCCACTCTGGAGGTAGCGATCGATCTCGTGGCTCTGAACCCGGGCCGTCATGAAGATCACCGGAATCGCCGCAGACTCGGGCGCAGCGAGCAGCCGGGAGAGCGTCTCGATCCCGGTCATGTCGGGCATCGTCACGTCCAGGAGGATCACATCGGGGTGTTCCTTCGCGGCGATCGCGATGCCCTCGGCACCGGTCGCCGCGAGCCAGGTCCTCCAGCCGCCGACGGCTTCGAGACTCAATTGAGCGATCCGACGAATGTCGGAATCGTCGTCGATCACGAGCACGGAGCGGATCATCGCGTGCGCCTCTGCATCTGCGCGCTCGCAGCGGAACCGGACAGCGCCATCGTGACCTTCATCGTTCCGATCCACCTTTCGACCACAAACTTCGCGCGCATCTCGGCCACTCGGCAATCTGCACCAACGCGCTGCCGACGCGAATGCGAGCGCAGCCTTTCACGCCCCGGGTTCACGATCGCTCGTCCAACGAGGCGAGCCCAGCGAGCCCCGAAGCGGCCCGCTCGCGCAGTGCTTCCGATAGCCGAGGCATGAGGCGACCGTCTTCGTCGCCACTTCCGATCGCACGCGCGATGCCAGTGATCGTCGCGCTACTCACCGTCTCGCCGAGCACGCGCGCCATTTTCAACCTCGCTTCGATCCAACTCGCGATCGATGGCAACAGCTCCCGGTCGAGGCCCTCGCTCATGAAGACCGCAAAACGCCCCGGCTCCCACGAGGCAACAGCGTCGACCGAGCGAAACACGCGGCGGATGACGCACCCGACGGCTTCGTCTCGACGCGCGGCCTCCAGGACGCCCTGCTCGTCGCGCCGCACCAATTCATCGATCTCGAGCAACAGCACGCCATCGAGCCGAGCGTCGACACCGCTCCGCCGCGCGGCCGCCCGCGCCGATCGGTCGATCAGCTCGCGCACGCGAGTCGGCTCGACGAGCGAGTCACCATTCGCGACGCGTCTTTCCAACTCACCAGCGCGAAGCCAGTCGAGGATTCGCCGCGTGGACTCTTCGTCGAAGGGCGTGTGAAGACAGTCGGCGGCGCCGCACGCTTTCGCTGCGACAAGGGATGTCGGCGTCATGTAGCGACTCGCGAGCACGATCGGGATGTCGCTCGACGGCGGATCGTTGTGAAGCGCGCGGCACGCCGCGAGGCCGGAGGGCCCGGGCCGATCGACGTCGATCACGATCACGCCGGGCCGGCGACACGCGATCAGCTCGCGAAGGGTTCTCGCCGAATCGACCGCGCTCGCGTCGATACCGAAGGCCTCGAAAACGCGCGTCAGACCCGTCTGGGCTTCCGGGTCCGGGTCGAGCACTGCCACGTTCGCGCCGACGTCCGTCGGAAGCGCCAGCTCGCGCAACGCCCGCAGGACGTCCTCGGTACTCGTTCGTTCCGGTACCGTGATCGCGCGATCACTCGCCAGCAGAACGGGACTTCCGACGAATGCGATCGGCGTGCTCGCAGGGACGAGTCGACCGAGGGCACGTCGCAAGTCCGCCTCGGAAAGCGTCGCGTCGCCCGGTTCGCAGATGACGGCGTCGGGCGCTCCGCGCAGCGCCTTCGGACCGACATCACCCAGCGCGGAGACGAAGACATCGGGAACCGCACGCGCCGCGAGATCCGCTCGCCGCGATCGCTTGAATGCGCCGTTCTCGGAGAGGAGCAGGACCGAACGCGGCCACACCGCTTCCGCGATGCGCACACTCGGGGCACGGACCGGACTCGCAGCCCGCATCGAATCCGAGAGTCGACGCGCACACTCGAGGATCCATGGTTCGGACGTTCCTTCCGACGCCGCTGCTTCGAGTGCTGCCGCGCGGCGCGAGACGTCTTCGAACCCGTACGTTCCCGCGGTCCCTACGATCCGGTGTGCCAGCGATTGGAGCGGCTCGGTTCCGCCGGTACGCGCGTACGCGATCGACGCCTGATCGACCTGCTCACCTCTCGCCGGCAGCGCGATCGCGTACTCGAGTTGCACCAGCCCGAGTTGTTCGCGCGCCCCCGAGGCTGTCTCTCGCACGATGCCGCCGGCAGCTGCGATGGCGATCGCGATCTCCGCGGCCAGAGTCTCGACGTCGAGCTGTCTCGAGATCACCCGATTCGTGCGCATCCATGGACGCAAGCCGTCGATCGGAGCGAACGCATCGAGCGCACCGACCGTCACCACGGTTTGATGCGGTCCGTGCACGCGAGCGTCATCGATGGACGCTTCCCCGATCACGACGACGTGGGGCGTACCCTCTGCCATTCGCGTTGCGAGCACATCGACGCTGTCGAAACACTCGACGCGCGCACCGAGACGCTGACCGACCGCCGCGAGCCTCGCGTTGAACGCGGGATCGGAGTCAGCAGCGAAGAGAAGAGCGGGCACGGATCTCCCGCCCGCATCGAGCGACATCATGATCGACACCGATTGGAAGGATGGAATGCCTTCACGACGACTTCGCTTCGCCGCCCGCCTTACGGCGCCGGTACGCGGAATACGCAACGAGTAGAACCACTGCGCCGATCACCGACGCCACGAAGCCGGCCGACTCTCCCTGCTGGTACCATCCGATGGAATAGCCGGCGTACTTCGCCAGAAACGCTCCCGCGATTCCGAGCGCCGTCGTCCAGCCGAGCCCCAGTTTGTCGTTGCCCGGATGCGCGGCCCTCGCGAAGAGACCGACGACAAATCCAACGCCAACCGTCCACAGAATCTCACGCAATGTCTCCGTCCCTTCGAGCCGAGCACCCGAGCCGAACCGACCTATGCAGCTCGCGCGCCGCGCGCGGATCCCTGGTGGTGCCGCGGAGTACGGGCATCTCGGGGCGAAACGCCCGGACCCTCGTGGGGCTCGGGGTGGATCGCCCCCGCGGACGTGCGGCGTCGAACGGGACGCGTGCGATCGGCGAGGATGGGGAGGATGCGATGACGTTCGCGAGGGCGGCGTGGCTGCACGTCGGTACAAATCGGCGGAGGGGTCGATTCGTTTAGGCGAGTGCGAGTGATGGGGCGCGGCAGCGAGCGCGCGCCCCCGGAGACGAACTACTTCTTCCAGTTCGTGTCCTGCGATTGCGCGGTCGGTTTGCCGACCGCCCAGCCGAGGCCCTTCTGCTGCTCGATCAGAAACTTCGTGCCCTTCCCCACGAGGCCGTCGACCGTGTAGCCGAAGGCGGCCTGCAGATGCTTCACGGCCTTCTCGGTGTTCGGTCCGAACGCGCCGTCGGCCTCGATGGGGTAACCGAGGGCGATGAGGTCCTGCTGGACCTTGCGGACGTCTTCGACCTTCGAGCCGTGCTTGATGATGTCGTCACTCATTTGAATCTCCATTGCGTGGGCATTTGAAACGTTGCCGACCCGCGCCTGAGCAACGGCCGTGCCCTCGCTTCACGCGAAGGTGTTTCGCGTTTGTCGATCGAGTCCGCGCCGCCGGCATCGATCGATTCGAGGCGAATGTCCCCGCGCGCCGATCCCACTCGTTGGAACGCGCCCCCGCGCTTCGCGCACAGACTCGACGCGCATCGCGACGAGCCCTCGAGAATCGTCCGAACAGGCCGTCCGGCAAGTTGCCCCGGCGAATTGCGATGGCGGCGAAATGCCCCGAGCAATGGCCCAGGTTCATGACGCGTTCGTGAATATCCGGGCGCCATCGCGGTCAGATAACATTGCAGCGCGTCAAACTTGGCTCGGCTAGGATCGTGCAGTGTCGGCCTCCGCTCTCCGTGAACGGAGGACGGGGGACCACAAGGTGGGCGGAATGATCATCGGCAGTCGGAGTCCAAAACGGTTGCGGTCTCGCGCGATGCGCGAAGCGATCGCTCCGCGCGACGCGAGCGCGACGGACTCCGAGCGGCGATCGTACGGATCGGCGCGCACTCCTGGTGGCCGGTGTGACAACCGATCGTTGCCGATCGCTGCGAGTTGCCTTGCCGCGGCATTCGCCGTTTCGCATGACGCGTTCGCACAACACCGAACCGGGTGGACGCTCGATCGGTTCGACCCGACCCCCGCTGGCGACGCGTTCTTCACCGCCGACTTCCCGCTCTATGCGCGTGGCGGCGCCATCGGGCTCCGCGCCGCGTTGACCTTCGACTACGCGCTCGATCCGTTGCTCGCGCGGACCACTTCGCGATTCGCCGACGGTCGCATGGTCGTTCCGATCGTCGAGCATCTGGTCGTCGGTCACGCGCAGGCGGGCGTGCAGGTCTACCGGCGATTGAGCTTCGACGTCGCGGTTCCCGTCTACCTCTTCCAGTCGGGTCAGACGGAGCCGGGCGTTCCGCTCGCAGCCGCGAGTGATCCGCGCGTCGGTGACATCCGTCTCGGCGTGCGAGCGAGAATCGCCGGTGAGCCCGACGCATCGCCGGTGAGCCTTCATCTCGGGCTCTACAGCTATCTCGGTTTCCTCGGCTACAACCGATCGACCGACAACAGCACGGATGGCTCGGCGCGATTGAAGGCCTACGCGACGGTCTCGGGCCGCGCTCGCTTCGTTCGATGGTCCGTGAGCGTCGGGTACCACGCGCGACCGAGCACCGAAGTATTCGCAGCGGGCGTCGGATCGGAACTCTTCTGCACTGCCGCCATCGGCGTCGTCGCGGTGGGCGATCGCCTCGTCGTCGGTCCCGAAGTGAACGCGTCGACCGTCGCGGCGCGCGCGTTCCAGCCGTTCCACAACAGCGCCGAGATCATGCTCGGCGCGCACTACCGGATCGCGGGTCCGATCGTCGTGGGCGCAGGCCTCGGTGCGGGCCTCACCGGCGGCCTCGGCACGCCCGCGATGCGCGGGCTGGTCAGCATCGCGCTGGTGCCCGAGGACGGAGTCGATCCGGCGGGATCGCTGCACGCGCACAGCGACAGCACCGCGACCCGCAACACTCGTCCGTCGACCGAGCACACCGATGCGCAACGCACGTCTCCCGCTCGATGGTGCGATCGCACGGACGGCTGTGTCCCCCAGGATCCGGACGGCGATGGCGTGTTCGGCGAAGTCGACGCGTGCCCCGATCTGCCCGCTGGCGCTTTCGCAGATCCGGTTCGCGCAGGA
>CBIHQZ010000436.1:0-6079 GCA_966212315.1 uncultured Myxococcales bacterium | reverse complement strand
CGACGATCGTGCGCGCGACCGGTGCACCTTCCGCGGTGCCCTGGATCTCGACCACCTCACCGCGCTCGGTCGCGACGACGTTCAAGTCCATCTCCGCGTCGCGATCTTCGACGTATGCGAGGTCGAGCATCGGTTGATCGCCGACGAGCCCTGCGCTCACCGCGGCGACCTGCGCACGCAGCGGCGCGCCCGCGATCACGCCCTTCTTGCGGAGCGCATCGAGCGCGATCGCCAGCGCGACGAATCCGCCCGTCACCGACGCCGTGCGCGTGCCGCCATCGGCTTCGAGCACATCGCAATCGATCGAGATCGTGCGCTCGCCCAGCACCTTCGCATCCACGGCGCCGCGCAGCGCGCGACCGACCAGACGTGCGATCTCCTGCGTGCGACCCGAGAGCGGCCGGCCGTTCCATCCGTCGCGATTCTGACGTCGTCCACTCGCGCGCGGATGCATCAGGTACTCGGCCGTCACCCAGCCGCGTCCCTGCCCGCGCAGAAAGTCCTTCACGCCTTCGTCGACCGACGCCGTGCACAGCACCGTCGTCTTGCCCGAGCGGATCAGCACGCTGCCTTCGGCGGTGCGATGCCATCCCGGTTCCATCGTGACAGGGCGAAGCTGACGAACGTCCCGACCATCATGCCGCATCGCGTGTTCCTCCGTCCGACGCGGGTGTTTCGTTGCGCGTCGGCGCCGCGGGGAGCCATAGCACGAAGCGCGCGCCACCACCGTCACGCTCGTCGGCGTCGGTCGCGTCGATGGTGCCGCCGTGGCCCATCACGATCTCGCGCGTGAGCGGAAGCCCGAGACCCGTGCCGCGTTCCTTGGTGGTGAAGAACAGCTCGAACAAGTGCGCACGCACTTCGGGCCGAATCCCGGGACCCGAATCGGCGATCGAGACTTCGACCCCGTTGCGGTCGCCTTGCGTCGCAGCCCTCGCGCGGATGCGCACCGTGCGTCGATCGGGCGGTTGCGCTTCGAGCAGCTCGCGCGCGTTGCGCAGGATGTTGAGCAGGGCCTGACGGATCTGCGATTCGTCCAGCAGCACCGGCGGCACCGCGCCATCGCTCGCCAACGTCAGATCGATCCCCGAGCGTTTGAACTCCGCAGCGACGAAGTGACGCGTCTCTTCGAGCACCTCCATCACGTCTTCGCGTTCGAGCCGCGGACGCGGGAGACGCGCGACGCGAAGATACTCTTCGGTGATCCCCGTGAGCCGATCGATCTCGCGCTGGATCGCGGCGACGAGTCGTTTCACTTCGCTTGCATCCTCACCGAGATCGGTCGCTTCGTCGGCCAGCATCTCCGCATTGAGCGCCATCGAAGAGAGCGGATTGCGGACTTCGTGGGTGACGTGCGCGGCCATCCGCCCGATCGCAGCGAGTCGTTCGTTCTGCAGCACCCGCGCGCGGGCCTGTTCGCGTTCGGTCACGTCGTCGGCCACCACCAACGCACCGTTGCCCTCGCCGCCCGGATTCATGAAGACAGCGACCGCGACGTCGAACATGCGCTCGCCGATCGGGGCCGCGAGCAGCGTTGCGCCGGTGCCCTCGCCTCGCAGCGTGTTCGCGACCGCAGTCGCGATCGCGGCGTTGCTGCCGAACATCGTGACGTCGAATCCATCGCCGAGCAGCGTCGCGCCGTTGGCGATGCGACTTGCCGCGGCGTTTGCGCTTCGAACCGCGCCGTCATGACCGACCACCATCACGGCCGCGCGCAGTGTCGCGACCACTTGTTCGAGATGCCGCTCTGCGCGCTGGATTTCGGCGGCTTTCTCGCGCAGCGACGTATCGCGGGCTTTCACCGCTTCGACCATGTTGTCGAACTCGCGCGCCAGCTCGCCGATCTCGTCATCGCGCGCCGGCACGATGCGTCGGGTGAAATCACCGCCCGCGACGGCGCGGACGCGCTCGATGAGAAGCGACAGCGGCCGCAACGCGCGCCACGCAGTGAGCAACGTGAGCAAGCCGATGATCAACGCGAACACCGTGACGATCGAGAGCACACGCAACGTGCGCGGCTGCTCGTGCTCGGCTTCGGCGGCGAGATCACGCATGCGTGCTTCGACGTTGCGGGTCAGTTCGCGCAGCGAGTCGGCGGTGTTCTGTTCGCGCGCGAGCAACGGCGGGTGAATGGTCGAAACGCGGCCGCGATCGTTGGCCGCGAGCGCTTCGAAGAGCGCCGCGAATCGCGAGTCGTCCTGGCGATACGCGAGATCGACTGCGCTCAGCCCACGCGAGACATCGGTGAGCACCCGTTCGTCGCTCGCACCGAGTCCATCGCGACGGGCATTGTCGGCGACCGTGCGGGCACGCAGGATCACCGAGCGACGCGTGCGAAGTGCGCTCGAGATGCGGGCGCGCGTGACGGCCGGATCGCGCTCTTCGATGACGCGTTCCAAGAGCATCGAGAGCACGGTCTGTTCTGCATACGTCTGCGCGAGACCGAGCGAGAGGCGGAGATACCCTTCGTTCTGCAGTCGCAGCGCCTGGACCGCGCGGGCCTGTCGCACGAGCGCGTATCCGCCGATGAGTGCGAGGGCGACGACGAGCGTCGTGAAGCCGGCGACGATCTCTTTCCGAACGCTACGAGTCACGCCTGGTCAGTGTACTCCGACCTGCTGGGCGATCGCGCGCGCGTCGGCGTCGGCGGGCGCGGCTTGCAGTGCGGCTCGTGCGGCGGCCTGTGCGCGGGCCCGATTGTTGGCCGCGAGATAGAGCCGCGCGAGCGCGACGTGCACGGGGGCCGGATGCTCGGGATGGAGCAACAGCGCCGTCTCGTATTCGAAGATCGCCTCGTCGCGTCCGTTCGTCTGCGCGAACGCGCGTGCGAGCGCGAGGTGCGTGTCGGCCGTCTCGGGATCGAGGTTGCGCGCGTGATCGGCGAGGGCGCGAATGTCGGCCCACAGGTTCTGCCCTTCCATCAGCGTGAAGAGCCGCCGCAACGCCTCGCGATTGTGCTGGTCGATCCGTACGACTTCCCGCAACGCGCGCAATTCGTCGGCCGGGCGATTGGCCCGATGCGCGATTTGCGCGAGCCCCTCCCATGGATCCGACTGCGACGGGTCTTGTCGCGACGCGGCCTCGAGCGCGCCTCGCATCCGCGCCTCGTCGTGCGCCATCCGCGCGGCCGCGACTTCCATCGAACGAAGCACGTAGCCGTCGCGATGCGTTGCCAGGATCGCGTCGATGTCCGTGAGCGCCGCGTGTCCATCGCGCCCCGCGAGTGCGAGCCGCGCGCTCACCCAATGGGCAATCGGTTGATGCGCATCGAGTCGCAACGCGGTCGCAAGCTTCTCGCGCGCCGATGCCTCTTCGCCTGCGAACAGTTCCGCCGCCGCCCAGCGTGCTTGTGCTTCGGCATCGTTCGGCGCCGCCCGTGCCGCACGCGCCACCGCTTCGCGATCCGCGACATCGCGCGCTTCCACCGTGAATTGCGTGCCGAACAATCGCTGCAAGCGTGTGAGCGTGAACTCACGGAACTGCCGGTCGACCTCGTCGATGCTCACGCCGAGCGAGCGCTGCACCACCACGTCGGTCGCGAGCCCTTCGCCCCAGCGCGGCAGCATCGAGATCACGCGATCGAAGCCATAGCGATCGATCAGGAACTCCACCAGCTTCGAAGCCGCGTAGTACGCGACCATCATGTCGTCGCCCGAGCGCGCATGCGTGAACGCGGTGTTGAAGTCCGCAACCCGCGGCACCCGATTGGCCCGCATCGCGCGGTAGAGCGATCCGTCGTCCTCGCGCGCCCACTCGGGATGCGAGTGGAACGCCTCCCATTCCGAGAGCCCTTCGGTGAACCATCGCGGCACGCGCGAGTGCGACATCTGGATCGCGAACACGTGCGCGAGTTCGTGCCAGAGAATCTGCCCCCAGTTGAACGGCCCGCCGGTCGGCGAGATCGCGGTGATCACCTTGCCGAAACACACACCCTGCACGCCGATTTCGGGCAGCCCCGAGGTGCGCACGCTGAAGTGTTCGCTCGACGAGAACATCTCCACCGAGATCGGGCCTTCGGGCGTGAAGTGATAGCGACGAACCATGTCGTCGTAGGCGCGCTGCAGCAATCGCGGCGCGTAACGCGACATCACCGCGCGTTCGTCGTTGTGATAGCGAACGCGGAACGGACCCGAGGTTTCTTGCGTGTAATCATGCGAGATCGTGTCTTCGTACAGGTTCAGCAGGTTGAACACGCGCACGTTGTAGCGATCGCGACGGAAGCTCTCGCGCAGTTCCTCGAGCCCGTGCTCTTCATCGCCGGTGCGCAGGAGATTCATCCCGAGCTGTGCCCGCAACTGGCCCTGCAGCCGCGGTTGCGCCGCGATCGACGGCCGCGTCAGTCCTTCGCGCATGAGGGTCGCGGCTTCGGCGTAGCGATGCTCCCAGTCGGCGAAGTCCGCGAGCATCGCGTACGACTCGACGAACACCGGTGAGACCCTGAAGACCTCGTCGAACGCGCGGTGAAACCCGGGCAGATCGTTGGCGTCGAAACGGATCACGCCCCGCATCGCGAGCGCGTCGAGATGGCGCGGGTTGATCGCGAGCGCCTGGTCGACGAGCTGATCTGCACGGTGCACATCGCCGTCGCGCAGTGCGATCTGCGAACGCAGCACGAAGATCTCGGGGATGCGCGGGTCGACGTGCTCGGCCGCATCGAGGTCTTCGCCGGCGTGCGCGAAATCGAGATCGCTCATCAAGCGCGTGCGCGCGCGAAGCACCAGGGCTCGCGCATTGTGCGCGTTGATCGCGAGCGCATCGCGAAGTGCCTCGCCCGCGTGTCCCATGTCTTCTTTCGACAGATACAACTCGGCGCTCTCGAGCAGCGTCTCGACGCGGTGCGCGTCGGCGCGGAATGCCTCGTTGAAGGCCTGATTCGCGTCCTGCACGAAGCCCAGCACGCGCATCGCCATCCCGAGATACGTCAGCGCTTCGGCGTCGCGCAGGATCACGGTGCGCGGATTGAGATGCCCGGGCGAATCGGGGTGGTCTTCGGCCTCTTGCTGCGCGTCGTTGTATTCGTCGACCAGTGGTTGCGCGAGATCCTGCGCATCTTGCGTGCGACCGAGACGGCCGAGCGTCACCGCCGCGAGTGCGCGCGCACGACGAGCCACACCGGCCTGACCGCGACCGATCGCCCCCTGCCAGCGCTGCACCGCCTGGTCGTACTCGCCCACTGCCGCGAGGGCCTCGCCTTCGAGCGTGAGTCCGTCGACACGCGTGGCGGCGACACGCGCGAGGCGAGCACCGAGCGCGCGGGCATCGTCGGTGCGGCCGGTCTCGAGCAGCAATCGCCCGAGGAGTCGGTCCGCGTCCGCGCGATCACGCCCCGTCGCGGCTCGTAACAGCGGCTCTGCGGCGGCCACGTCTCCGTGCTCGAGGGCTTCGCGCGCGGGCGCGAGATCCGCGAATGCGGTGGACGAACCGAGTGTCAGCGCGAGAGAGACGGACGCGAACCAGCGGAGGCGTAGCGACATCGCCCATCGAGCTTGAAGACGATTGGCGTGGAGTCAATCACGTCGCGCGAATGGCGCCGCGAGCGACGACATCGCGCACCGCGAGGCGCAGCGCGTTCGGTTCGAACGGCTTTTCGAGGCAGAGATTCGGCATCCGCCGCAAGAAGCGCTCGGCCGCCGGCGTGAACGCACCGCCGGTGATGTAGACGATGCGCTCGGCCTGCGCGGGATCGATCGCAGCGATCTGCTCGTAAAGATCCATGCCGGTGAGTTCCGGCATCATGAGATCCGAAACGATCGCGTCGAATCGTTCACCGGCGGCGACCAGTGCGACGACTTCCGAGCCTCGCGCGTGCGCGGTGACATCGTGTTCGAGCGCGAGCATCCGGCGCAGCGAAGTGAGCACCATCGGCTCGTCGTCCAGGCACAGCACCCGCGCGCGAGTCACGGGAACGCTCGAGCGAGGCGCTTCCGGGAGCGGCGCAGTCGTCTGTGCCTCGGCATCGGCCGTCGGAATCATGATCGTGACGCTTGTGCCACGACCCACGTTGCTCTCGATCGAAATCGTGCCGCCCAGCGCGCTCACGATGCCGTGACAGACGCTGAGACCGAGGCCCTTGCCGGTG
>CBIHQZ010000435.1:0-6096 GCA_966212315.1 uncultured Myxococcales bacterium | reverse complement strand
ACCGCGCACACGATCACCCTCGACCTGCAATACGTCGACGGCACGACACGCGCGGGGCTCGATCCCGCCAGCGTGACGGCAACGATGAATCGCGAAGCGGTCGCGGCGAGCGCGATCACGGTCACCGACGCAGCGAACGGGCTGCTGCGCGTGCAAGTCACCGTTCCCGAGAACAGCAAGTACACGTTCCGCATCCACGCGCGCGACGCCGCGATGCGCGATGCCGACGAACTCATCGTGCCGATGTGGGTCGAAGACCAGCCGTATCACTGGGGCGACGGCCCGATGTACTTCACCTTCACCGATCGCTTCCGCGACGGAAACGTCGCCAACAACGCACCGCTCGGCGACGTCGAGATGCGCGCCAATTATCAAGGCGGCGATCTCGCCGGCATCCTCGCGTCGATTCGCGACGGCTACTTCGATCAACTCGGCGTGCGCGCGCTCTGGCTCTCACCGGTGAATGCGAACACCAACAGCTCGGGGCTCGGCACCGGCGGGCATCTCTACAGCGCGTATCACGGGTACTGGGTGAGCGAGCCGCGCACGGTCGAAGAGCGATTCGGATCGATGGACGATCTTCGCGCGGTCACCGCCGAAGCGCATCGACACGGCATTCGCGTGCTCTTCGACATCGCGAACAACCAGCTCCATCGCGACCACCCGTACTTCGGCGCGCATCGCGACTGGTTCAACGGCGACGGCTCGTGCGTGTGCGGCGGAACGAACTGCGACTGGGACTCGCACGCGCTCGACTGCTGGTTCACCGATTACCTCCCCGACGTGAACTGGACCAACATGGGCGCGGTCGACCAGATGATCGACGACGCGCTCTGGTGGCTCACCGAAGCAGACGCGGACGGGTTCCGTGTCGACGCGGTGAAACACATGCAGCACATCGCATCGACCACGCTTCGCATCCGACTGCGCGAGACCCTCGAGACCGGCAACGCGGAGTACTACCTGGTGGGCGAGACGTTCACCGGCGCCGATGGTCGCGGGCTCGTCGCGAGCTTCCTCGGACCGAACGAGCTGTGGGCGCAGTTCGACTTCCCGATGTTCTGGGCCATTCGCGGGGCGTTCGCGCAGAACGGCGGCACGATGAGCGACCTCGACAACGCCGTCACGCAGAGCGAGCAGGCCTATCACGGCGCGATCATGTCGCCGTTCCTCGGCAACCACGACGTCGAGCGATTCCTGTCGCTCGCGGCGGGTCAGCTCACCGGCGGCGATCAAGCGTGGACCGATCCACCCGCCGCGCCCGATGCCGACGGTCCGTACGACCAGCTCTTTCTCGCGTTCACGTTCCTGCTCACGCAGCCGGGGCTTCCGCTCATCTATTACGGCGACGAAATCGGGATGCCGGGGGCGAGCGATCCCGACAACCGACGCATGATGCGATTCGACGCTGCGTTGAACACGCGTGAGCATTCGTTGCTCGATCGCGTTCGCATCGTGTCGCATGCGCGCGGCACCCACCCGGGGCTGCGCCGCGGTGCGCGCCGAACGCTGCACACCGATGGCGACGGCTACGTGTTCGCGCGCGGCGCCGATGCGGATCTCGCGATCGTTGCGATCAATCGCGGCACCACCGCGCGCAGCGTGCACGTGAGCGTGCCGGGCGAACTCGCGAGCGATGGAACGGTGCTACGCGACTTGCTCGGCGGGCCGTCGATCACCATCTCTGGCGGCGGCTTCGACATGCCGTTCACGCCGCACAACGCCGCGCTCTACGTGCGCTGAGCGCTTCGCTCAATCCAGCGATTCACCCCGTGCACCGAACGTGCGCAGCGCGATCTCGGCCGCCGGCGAGGTGGCGAATTCGTCGCGCATCATCGACCAGATCATCGTGTCGCGCGGATGGCCGTCGGGTGTGCGCGCGCGCTTGCGCAGCGTGGCGTCGAGCGTGTAGCCCGCCTTGCGCGGGACGGCGGCGCTGCGGGTGTTGGCGGGGTCGCAGTGGATCTCGATCCGCTCGAGTGCGTCGATCTCGAAGCCGACCTTGGTGAGCGCGCAGGTCAGTTCGGTCGCGAGTCCGCGTCCGGTGTGTCGCGCATGGATCCAGTAGCCGATCTCGCGCGCGCCTTCGCCGAGACGCGTGTGGAGGCCGGTTCCGCCGAGCACTTCGCGCTCCTCGCGATCGAATACGGCGTACACGTAATCGTTGCCGAGATCGAAGTTGCCGCGGTTCTGCCGCGTGCGGGTGACGTGGTGTTCGAGCGCGAGCGGATGCCCGGCGACCCACGGCATCCACGGCCGGAGATGCTCGAGGCTCGCGTCGATCGCAGCTTTCAGGAGCGGCGCATCACGCGGCTCCCAGCAGCGAAGAACGAGGTGGGGAGTTTCGATGCGGTACGCGGGACCGCGCGGCTCACGCGTGGGCGGGTGTGTCACGCACGCGATGATAGACGCGATCGATTCGCGCGGCGTCGACGCAGCGCGGAGAGCGCGAGCATCGCGGTGAGTCCGGTCCATGCGATCGACCGCCGTTCGTCGCGCTGCATCGGCACTGCACGACACGCGCATCCCCCGCCGACGTTGGCATCGCAGCGCCCGCCATCGCTTCCGTCGCACGCACCGCGACCGCTGTCGCTCACGTTCGCACCCGCATCACGCTGCGTGCCGCTGTCACTCGCGCCCGCGTCGCTCGTCGTGCTCGCATCGCTCGTCCCGCCGTCCGTCGCCGAAGGCGTTCCGCAATGGACGCCCATCGTGTCGTCGACGCACATCGTGCCCGTGTCGCATTCGGTCGCGCCTTCGACTGCGCCGCCGGCGTTGCAATGCGCGCGGCGTCCATCGGGAAGGCAGATGTCGTGCGCAACCGGCGTCGCACGCGCATCGGGCACGCAGAAGACCGACACGCATCGCGGCGCACCGCCGCCCGCGGTCGAACAGTACGCACCGAACGCTCCACAGTCGCCGGTGCTGACGACACTGCCACCGAAGCAGTGACCGAGTTGATGGTCGTCCACGCAGATGTCGCTCTCACCCGTCGCCGGGCACAACGGCGTGCCGCAATGTGCGCCGCCGACTACCGAGCATGCTTGCCCCGCAGGACATGCTTCGACGTGAGGTGATCCGTTCGCGTCGCAATGCAGCAACGATCCATCCGCGATCCAGCAACCGTCGTGCGCGACGGGCGCGTCGTGCGGAGATGGCGCGCAGAACGCCGACACGCAGCGCGCCTGTGGTGCACCGACCGTGCTGCAGAACGCTGCGTACGCGCTGCAGTCGCCCGGCGGTTGCGGAAGACCGTCGACGCAGTGTGCGATCTGCGAGTCGGAGAGACAGATGTCCGCTTCGCCGATCGCAGGGCACGCCGCGTAGACGCAGCGCACGCCGCGTGAGTCGTCGGTGCATGTCGCGCCGAACACCCCGCAGTCGCCGCGGCCGCAATCGGCGCCGACGATCACGCTGCCTTCGCAATGCGCGGGACACGTCGCGCCGCCCGCGAGTCGATTCAGGTCGGCGAGCGTCCCGTTGAACACGTCGAGATCGACCGCGCCGCCGATGCCCGGACACGATCCGCTTCCCGAGTATTGATGGATGTCCCAGTGGTCCCACGGCGCCGGAAGTCGCGGGCAGGTGGGCCCGTACGCGGGGAGCACGAGCGGGTACGACGCGAAGTCCGGCGTGCCGACGTTGTCGTCCCAGAAATAGCTGCCGGTGTAGATCAACGGGCGACGTCCGAGCGCCTGCTCGATGCGCGTGACCCATGCGTGGATCGCGGCGTTCATCTGCGCGGGCGATGCGCCGTCGGTGGCTTCGACGTCGAGCATCGGTGCGAGATCGCCGGGCGCGAGCGTGCCGACGTGACGGATCACGATGTTCGCCTGCGCGATCGGATCTCGTTGCGGACGGAAGAACTGGTACGAGCCGCGCACCATGCCAGCGGCGCGGATGCCTGCGTAGTTGCCGTCGAACGTCGGATCTTCGGAGAGGCCGTCACCGACGCGGGTGATCGCGAAGGCACGCCCCGATCGAGCCACCGCCCCCCAGTCGACGCTTCCTTGATAGATCGACACGTCGATGCCCTGCAGCGTGTTCGGACCGGGGCAATAGGTGAGGAAGTCCGCGCGCTGCGAGTACGGTTCATCGGGCGCGGCGCACGCGGCGAGCACGGACACAGCGGCGAGTCCGAGTGCGCACAGCAACGTGCGGCGAGTGCGGGCGACGGGAGGAAGAACGCGCAGCGAAGAATGTTGGTGCATGGCCCCCGCGCCACGAGTGCAATGGCCGGACCGCGAGGATGTTCGCGACTATCCATGTGACTTCGTCGTCACGCGCGCGCGACGCGACTCCCATGGGCGGCACGCCTCCCACGTTCGCAGAGAGTCGACGGCGCGGCGTTCGGGCTTCGCACGCGCGGGGCGTCGAGCACGCATTCGGCGGTGCGAATACGCAGAAGGGTGGCGGACTCTGGCCGCGCTGGTGGCTCTCGTTCGCAGCCCTCTCGAACAGCGAGGTCGTGAGACTCAATCCGCATGTTCGCGGGTGATAACTCACTGCGCGAGTGTCGCCTCGTCGAGCGCGACGTACACCGCGTGGGCGTCGTTGTAGGTCGGTGCCGTCACCATCACGTGAACAACGCCCCGGGCCACGATCGCGGTCGATCCGCTCGAGTATGTGTTCGCAACGAACGGCAGTCGTACACGTGCGCGCTCTCGCGCGGCCACGCGCAGCGTGTGCGGATCGATCGCGCGAACGACGAGATCCGCGGTGCTGCGATTCGCGATGGGCCTGAACGAACGCTCGCAGCTGGGCGACGGATGCCAGTGCCGCGCGCCACCGGGCGGATCCACCGGGTGACAGTGGACGTCGACGTGTTGATCGATGTCGAAGTGATGCTCTACCGACACGATCCAAGCGACATTCGAACTGCCGCGCGCCACGACCGGTGGGTCGTCGTGAATGGCATCGATGTGACAGGTCGACTCCCCGGGGGATGTGTCGACGACTCGCGCGAGCGACGCGCATTGTCGCGGGTTCGCGTAGCGGTTCGGAATCGTGATCGACCGCGTGACTCGCGCACGCGCATCGAAGACGCCGAGAAGCGCATGACCCTCCGAGTCGCCGTACTGCGCGAGTAGCTCATCCGAATCAGGCGCGGCACTCAGCGCGGTGACGGCGCCCGCGCGCCAGGCGTTGTTCACGGTGTCGATCGTTCCGCGCAACACATGCAACGCGCCGAAGGGTCGGGTGGTCATGGCCTCGGTCCATGCGATCAGCGGCTCGCCGGCCGCGGTCGCTGCAAGCGCGGGCTCACCCACGCGATGCTCGCTGATCGAGCGATGAGTCCACGAGCCGTTCGCGGTGCGTTCCAATACGCGAAGGGCCGAGCCGCCGTTCGAGAGCAACGTGAGCGTTCGTCGATCGCTCGTTTCGACCGCGCCGCGGACGGCGCGGGCATCGGCGATCTCGATGAACTCCGCAGGCGCCGGCGTTCCGTCGGCTGCGACAGCGCGCGACGCGATGCGAGCCGATCGCGCGTCGGCGCCGACGAGTCGGTACCCGCCGTCGGCGAGCGAGATGAACGCGCCGTTGAGAAGCGAGAGATCGGCGAACTCGGTGATGCGCGCTGCTGCACCCGGGGTCCACTCGATGATGCCCGACGTTTCGCCGGCCCATGCGAACGCTACGTGCGTCGCATCACGCGTAACCGGTCCGAGCAGGTAGGTAGTGCGACATCCGAGTGAAGCCATCGCGCGCACGGCGCAGGGCGTGTGATCCGCGCACGCGGATCTCGCGGGCATCTCGGTCACATCGCAGCGCGGTGGAGGAGGCGATGACGGCGGCGCACTCGACGACGCGCTGATCGATGGGCTTGTCGGCGATGGCGACGCATTCGCAGGCGAGCGTGTCGGCGCACTCGATACTGCGAGCGGGTGCGCGGCGGGCGCGCAGGCGTGAATTGCGCCGCAAAGTGCAAAGAATCGCGGGACGTCGAATCGAAGACTGCGCATCGGCCGGGATGCTCGCATCGAATGGAGAACCGGTTTGTCGGAATGGATCGCCGGGATGCAGGTTGAGGGCGCCATGGAGTCCGCTCACTACACGTTTCGTGAACCGACCCGCGATGATCTCCCGATGCTGCGT
>CBIHQZ010000434.1:0-6105 GCA_966212315.1 uncultured Myxococcales bacterium | reverse complement strand
GCCTTCCACTCGACGCACGTCGCCTTCCACTCGACGCACGTCGCCTTCCACTCGACGCACGTCGCCTTCCACTCGAAGCGCGTCGCCTTCCGGGAAATGCGGCCCGACCGCTCATCGAAAGACCGCGATGCGACCCGTACTTCGCACGCAGCGCGCGGCTGGATGCTGCCTCGATGCACGGATACGCTCGAGAGCCATCGATGCCGAACACAACGCACCGCTCGTCGTCTGCCATCGCGCTCGCCATCGTCGGCGCGCTGCTCGCCGCGTGTTCTTCGCCCGCGTTCGCACAGCCGCGACCGCATGTAGCGGCAGTGGCTGACGCCAGCACGACTCCTGCGGCAATCACCGCGAGCGCATCGCCTTGTCGCATCGATGCCGATTGCGGCTGGGAAGATCCCTGCACGCCGATGGCATGCGTCGCCGCGCATCCTCCGACGCCCGGCGTGAATTGCGCGCGTCCGTCCACGCCCGGTGACTGCCGCTGCGTCACAGGCTCGTGCACGACCGTGCGCAACGAGTTGCGACGCCGTCGGGACGCCCCCGTCGCATGCTCCGCGGACGCGACTTGCGCATTCGACGCCGCGCGTGGCGTGTGCCGCGCGGCACTCGCGTCCGAGATCGCGCCCGCGTCGACGGGCATTCAGTGCGCGTGCACCGCAGCGCAGCGATGCGTCGAAGTGTGGCATGGCGATGTTCCGTGCCGTTCATGGCGCGATTGTTCGGTCGGACCCGACGGCGCGGCTGCACCCTCATGGCTCGTGCGCCGCACCCACGATCGCCCCGTGCGCCCATGCCGCGACGACGAGCACGACGCGACGTGTCGTCATGGCGTGTGTCGCGTCGTTTCGTGGCGATGCTGAACCGATCTTCGCCGGCCGCTTCACATTGCCCTCGCCGCGCGTAGAACCTAGCTCCTACCCCACGTGACTCCGAACCACGATCCCGCCGCTGAAAACTCGTCCGGCACCCGCGACGTCCTTCTGCAACGACTTCGCGATCGCATCGTGTCGGCCGTGAGCGAAGCGCTCGGCGTTCCTCGCGAGGAGATCGCGGCACGAACGACGGTGGCCATCGACGGCGTGCTGCGCGACGAAGCGCAGGCGTTGATCGAACGCATCGACCGCGCAGAAAGACTCTCGCTCGTCGGTCAGCTCGCGTCCTCCGCGATGCACGAGCTGCGCAACCCGCTGAGCGTCATCGAGACGAGTGCCTTCGTGATCTCCGAACGCGCGCAAGCAGACGCGCGCATCGTGAAGCACGCGAAACGCATCGCCGATCAGGTGGCACTCGCGGGTCATGTGGTGAGCGACATGCTGGATGCCGCACGCGGCCGGCCACTCGATCCGCATCGAGTCGACGTCGGCGCGATGGTCACCGGTGCAATCGAACAACTCCCGGCCGAGCGCGCCGCCCGCGTCGATGCGCACGTTCCGACGCCTCCGCCGACGGTCGCCGGTGACGAGCGACGCCTGCGTCAGGTGGTCGTGAATCTGCTCCAGAACGCGTTCGATGCGTCGAGCGCGGCCGCTCGCGTACGAGTCGACATCGATCTCGACGATGCGCGCGTTCGCATCCGAGTGCGCGATCATGGCGGCGGCATCGAACCATCACTGCTGGGACGACTCTTCGAGCCGCTCGTCACCACGAAGGCACACGGAACCGGCCTCGGCCTCGCTCTCTCGCGCGAGATCGTTCGCGCCCACGGCGGAAACATCGTCGCGTCGAACCATCCCGATGGCGGCGCATGTTTCGACATCACACTCGATTCATTCCGCGAACCCACCACCGCGAAGGTCGAACGATGAGCGCCGCGCGACGCCTGCTGATCATCGACGACAACACGGAGCTGGTGGAGAACCTGATGGACATCTTCGAGCCGCGCGGATTCACCGTGCACGTGGTGGCGCGCGCCGCCGCCGGGCTCGAAACCGCGCGAAACGAAGGCTTCGAACTCGCGTTCGTCGACGTGAACCTCCCCGACTCGTCGGGCCTCGATCTCCTTCCCGCGCTGCGCGAAGCCGTCCCACACGGCGAGGTCGTGCTGATGACCGGACACGCGACCATCGACTCGGCGATCGCGGCGGTGAGGGGCGGCGCGTTCCACTACGTGGTGAAGCCGTTCAAAGCCGACGACCTCATCGCGACCGCCGAGAGCGCGCTGCGGCAGGTCGAACTGCGACGCGAACGCCAGCATCTCGCCGAGCAGCTCGAAGCATCCGAACGGCGTTATCGCGACGTCGTCGAGAGCGCGCAGGTGCTCGTGCTGGGAACCGACGGCGGCGGGATGTTGCAGATGGTGAATCGCCGCGCCGCGGAGGTCGCGGGTTTCGGCCCGAGCGAGCTCGAAGGCTCGCGATTGTTCGAATCACTGTTCCCGCCCGAGATCCGCGAGAACGTGCACGACCGCATCGCCGCGGCGGCCAACGGCCGTATGCTCCCCGAATTCGAAGCGCCGATCGTCACGCGCGATGGCCGCGTGCGAACGATCCGCTGGCACACGACCCCCGCGATCGCATCCGGCGCGCAGCAAGACGACGGCGAGAACGTCGCGGTGTACGTGATCGGCTCGGACGTCACCGAGCGTCTCCAGCTCGAGCGTCGCGCTGCCGAAGCCGAGGCGCTCGCGCACATGGGCACCCTCGCGGCGGGGCTCGCGCACGAGATCCGCAACCCGCTCAATGCTGCGGGTCTGCAACTCCATCTGCTCGCACGCAACGTCGAGAAACTCGCGGAGGACGACCGTCAGGGACTTCGCGCGCGCATCGACATCGTCGCCGGCGAGTTGAAGCGCCTCGAACGACTTCTCTCGGACTTTCTCGAACTCGCTCGTCCGAAACCGATCGCGCGCGAACCGGTCGACATGCCCGCGCTGCTCTCGGGAATCATCGCGCTCCACGAAGCGGCTGCGGCCGAACGCGGTGTCCAGATCGCGAGTGCGATCCATCAGGGTGTGGCTCTCGGCGATCGCGAGCGCCTCAAGCAGGTCTTCCACAATCTCGTTCTCAACGCGCTCGAAGCGACCGCGGCCGGTGGGCAGATCAGCGTCGAGTGCACGGTCGATGCGTCCAGCCCGCCCGCCGTGGTGGTCAGCATTGCCGACACCGGGCGCGGAATTCCGCCCGCCACGCTGGAGCGAGTATTCGAGGCTTTCTTCACAACCAAGGAAGCCGGCACGGGGCTCGGGCTCTCGATCGTGCGGCAGATCATTCAGCGGCACGGCGGCACCGTGCATCTCGACAGCACCGAAGGACGCGGCACGCGCGTGACGATTCGGATCCCTGCGATGACGAACACCGAGGCCCACACGTCGGGTGGGAAGTGAAGTTCCCAGCCCGGAGGTAACGACCACCAGTTGCAAGCACTCGGCGCGGCGTCGGATGATCTGCCATCACCGTGCGCGAGGAGCTTATCGCTATGCCGTCGTCCCGCCGTCTCGGACCCGCAGCCGCATTGCTCGGCGCCGTCATCGCATTCGGCGCCAACGCTGCCGCGCAAGACGCATCGATGGTCGACGCGATGGTCGATGCGACAGCAAGCGATGCGATGTCGACCGCCGATGGCGGAACCGTTTCACTCCCCGTGTGCTCGGGCGCGATCACCACTGCGTCGGGGCCGGTCACGTTTCATCGCGCGGGGCCCGTCGAATTCGGGCCCGGCACCGGGATGAATTCGGTCGGCAGTCACTCGTCGCTCGGTCTCGATTACAACCTGCTCTTCAGCGGCAACTACGAAGCAGAGATGCGCGGGCATCTGAACCTCGATTGGCCGCGCGCGTTGAGCATCACCGCGGTCGGTGAACCGAACGGCGGCTATCTCGATGTCACGTTCGGCCTGCGCATGCTCGCGACGTTGTGGGTTGCGGGTCAGGCGATCCCGATCCCGCTCGACGTGATCATCGGCGACCACGAAGGGCACGGCCGCTCGATGTTCACGCCGTGGGCGTGGAACTACGAAGGCACGCTCGTGCATCTCAACGTGTCGGACTGGCGCACGCTGTACTCGACGCAGCTCAACGTCGCCGGCAGCGACGTGATCTTCGAACTGCAGATGCGTTACAACGTCGACGTCGAGATCCAGACCGTCGAAATCGGATTCCCCGATCGCAGCCAGCCGACGGCGCTGCAGACGAACCTCGCGGTGATCACCGAGTCGATGCCGGTGGGTCTCTATCCTCCGCCGCGCGACGGCAATCTCGATCTGCTGACGCGTTGGAAGTCGAAGCTGCGTTACGGCGGGCGCTTCGAGTTCCGCATCAATCCGCGCTGCGCGAGTTCGTTCGATCTCACCTGCCGCGCCGCGACGGGTCTGCTCGGAAGCATCCTCGGCACGCTCGAAACACCGCCGCTCATCACGACCACCGACACGCTTCCGGATCCGTTCGACAACATGCCGCACTTCGATCTTCCGGTGCAGCAGGTCGACCGCGCGATGGTGGACTTCGGTGAAGTGCACATCGGCGAGACGGCGACCGATCAGTTCGTGATCTCGAATCCGGGTCGTTCGACGCTCGCATCGGACACGGGTACTTCGACCGAGCCGGCATTCGTCGTGGGCCCGGGTGGATGCGTGCCCGCGGGAGGCATGCTCCCGGTGCCGGTCACGTTCCGTCCCACGAGCGTCGGTCAGTTCACCACCGAGATCATGGTGAACTCGAACGGCACAGTGGGAACGCCGACGCGCGTGGTGCTGTACGGACGCGGCGTCACGACGCCGACGATGCGCCCGAACGCGGTGACCGACGGCGGCGTGAATTCGGGGCGCGATGGTGGCCCCGAGTACTTCGGTCCGCGCCTCGACGCAGCGTGTGGCTGCCGAACGCCGGGTGGCAACGGCTCGCGTGGTCAGAGCGTCGCGTTCGTCGCGATGGCCGCTGTCGCTGCCGTGCTCGCGCAGCGCAAGCGCCGGTAGGAGACCTCACCCCCGCTGCCGCGCGCCCCTCTCACTCCGACGCCAGCGGTGACGCGCGAACACGGGCGTCGTCGAGAGAGGGGCTGGAGCGATGGTGGGCGATTCGAGCGCAGGGAATGAGATGCGACGGGATCGAACGTCGCGAGCCGCGCGCGAGCGCAACGCAGCGCTCGCCTCCGGCAGCCACTCACCGCTCGCCACGCGATCCCCGGCGCCATCGACCTTCCCGGCCCGCCGCACGCACAGCGTGTACGGCTCACCGATCACGCACCATTCTTCGAGCCCCTCTTTCGACGACGCCTCCGTCAGCGGTTCGCGCCGTGGCGTCGGAGGGAGAGGGGCGCGCGGTAGCGCGGGTGAGGTTCAGAACAGATCAGAACAGATCCGCGAGGCGCCCCAGAAACCCGTGGCGCGAGAAGAGCGTCTTGAGTGCGCCCTTCACGGTGCGGAACTTCGAGTCGGTGTACGGATACCAGAGCAGGTCGTTCACCGGGACACTGATCCGGTCGTAGTTCACGTGGCGCGCGTAACACATCGCGCGCAGCGACGCGTCCGAGTGCACGCGACCGTAGCCCGAGTTCTTGATCCCGCCGAACGGCGCCTCGACGGCGCCGTACGAACTCAGCACGTCGTTCACCATGATCGTCCCCGCTTCGATGCGCTCGGCGATGCGGCGCGCGCGGTCGCGGTCTTTCGAGAAGACGTAGGCGTTGAGTCCGAGGTCGATCTCGTTGGCGATGCGAATCGCTTCTTCTTCGTCGCGAATCTTCATGATCGGAACGATCGGTCCGAAGATCTCTTCGCGCATCACGGTCATGTCGTTGCGACAGTTCGTGAGCACGGTCGGCTCGAAGAAATTGCCCGCTTCCATCGATCGCTGACCACCGGTCGCGACCACTGCGCCCTTGGCAACGGCGTCGCGAATGTGCGCTTCGGCGATGTCGATCTGCTTCGGAAAGATGATCGCGCCGACGTCGACTTCACCCTTCATCGGATCGCCCTGACGCAGCTTCTTCGTCATCTCGACCACGCGATCGACGAGACGGTCGTGAATCGTTTCGTGCGCGAGCACACGCTCGACCGACACGCAGACCTGCCCCGAGTTCGCGAACCCGCCGTTGACGATCGCACGTGCGGTGAATTCCACGTCGCAATCCTCGAGCGCGAGGAGCGGCGCCTTTCCGCCTAGTTCGA
>CBIHQZ010000433.1:0-6122 GCA_966212315.1 uncultured Myxococcales bacterium | reverse complement strand
GGCCTGGTCCTGATCCTGGAAGCCGGTTGCGTGCGCGCGGATGTGAACCGGATGTCCCGACGGAATGGTGAGCTCACCATTCGCGACCGTCGCGGGCGCGTCGTCGACGAACACCTGCGCACCCGCCGGCAGTCCGCGCACGCGTACGGTTCCTGTCGTCGGCGCCGCGGGTGTCGGCGGCGTCGGCGGCGTGGGTTCGGCCGTCGAGCCACTGTCGGCGACCGCGGCGTTGGACGGCGCGGCATCGGCCGTCTCCGGCGCCACGTTGTTGTTGTTCGGGGCGGCCGTGACATCGGGCGAAGCGGGCAGCGCGCTGCCGTTGTTCGCCTGCGTGGTGCCGTCCTGCGACTCGGTCTGCGTCGAGTTGCTGCTCTTGTTCATGTACCAGAACGCACCCGCACCCGCGCCGAGCACGAGAACGACGCCGGCGATGAGCCCCATGTTGCTCTTGGCGGGCTCTTCCGCCGGACGCGCCGGAGCGGGCTTCGCCGTCACGGCAGCCGCCGTCGCGGGCGGCGTCGCGGCCTTCTTCTCCGCAGGCTTTTCCGTCGGCTTCGCGGCCGGTTTCTCGTCAGCCGCCTTCGCTTCCGGCTTCGCGGCCGGTTTCGCGGCCTCGGGCTCGCTCGCCGCTTCCGCTTCGGACGTCGCGGTCGCAGCGGTCGCAGCGGTCGCAGCAGCAGCCGCCGCCGTTGCCGCAGGAATCGCCCCCGCCGCGGGCTTCTCGGCTGGCGCGGTGGCCGCCGTTTCCTTCGCCGCTTCGACCTGCTCGCTCTGCTTGATCAGCTTGTCGAGTTCCGATCGATCGGCGACCTGGGTGCTGACCTCTTCGCCTTGTTCGCCGTCCGCAGCAGACGTCGCAGCCGCTGCAGTTGCCGCAGCAGACGCGTCGGCCTTTGCCGCTTCTTCCGCGGCACCGAGATCGAGTTTCTTCAACAGACGATCGACATCGTCCTTGCTGCTCACCGTCGTCGGCACTTCGCTGTCGTCATCCGCGAACTCGGGGTGCTCCGGCTTCGCGGGCGATGTCACCGGCTTCGCGACGATCGCCGCTGCACTCGGCGCGGGCGCTGCCATGCCGATCATCGTTCCCTTGCGGAGGGGGCCACCCGGCGGCGCTGCTGCCGCCGTCGGTGCGGCCGGTGCCGCGGGCTTCGCGGGTGCTGCCGGCGTCGCCGGAACCGCGGGCTTCGCGGCCGGAGTCGCCGCACCCGGCGCACTCGGCTTCACCGAGGGCATGCCCACGATGGTGGCCTTGTGAACGGGCTTGCTTGCCGGTGACGCCGGGGCTGCGGGCTTGGCGGGTTCTTCCGTCGTCGAGCGGAGTGCCTCGCCGAGGAACGCCGACATCTGCCGCATCATCGTGCGGTCTTGTTCCGGCGGCATTTCAGCGGCCGGGTTCGTCTGACCGAAGAACTCGCTGTTGGTCTGTCCGGCGGCCGGACCCGCGGTCTCTGCGGCCGGCGGCGGGATCGAGTCGAAGCGCGGGCCGCTGTTCTCGCCCTTCGCTGCGACGATGCGATTGATGACCGCCTGCGACGGGTCTTCGACCTTGATGAACTTGATTCCCATGCCGGCGGGCTCGCTGCCCTGCGCGGTCTCGCGCCGCCAGACCACGCGGCCGACCGCGGAGATCACGGGCGATGCGTCACGCAACTGGATCTCGATCGTGAGGAGCGTGCCGTTCGCCGCCGGCGGGGGCGTCGTGCTGAAGATGCCTCCCTGCGAGATGTCGCCCGCGTACTGCTCGATGAACTCGTCGATCGTCGCGCTCTTGTACTTCGCCTTGAGCGTCTGGACCTTCACGCGCTGGTCCTTCCTCGTATCGTCCGACATTCGGGTCTCCCGCCAGGGGTGAAGCGTCCGCGCGGAGTGCATCCTGCGCGGGATTTCTCGGTCGTCGCAGCATACCGTCTCGACGGGACGTCACGCCAACGAATGGGAAGAAAAGTTTGGCGGCAGTGGAGAAGCCGGCTCAGCCGCCGACCTTCGCGAAGTGGAACCACTGGTCGGGAAACCTCTTCACGAAGGCCTCCAGCGCGTCGGTGGCCTGCTGGGCGCCGGCCTCGAGTTGCTCGGGCGTCGCACGGCGCGGGATCACGATCGGCTCGGTGAGCGAGAAGGTGTATCGGCGATAACCCGAGCGCCGGAGGAACACCGGAATGATCGGAGCGCCCGACGCCTGTGCGAGCCGGAACGGACCTTCGGGGACGTTCCAGCGCACGCCGGCGAGCGTCGTCTCGAGGATCTTTTCCGTCGGCGGCGGGCGGTCGATCTGGATCGCGATGACCTCGTTCGCGCGCAATCGCGAGAGAAGCGTGATCGCCGTCGAGGGATCGTTGCCGGAGGCATAGACCACATCGACGCCCGAGCGCTTTCGCAACTCGTCGACGTACGCGCGCGCACCGGCGTTGACCTCGGCGGCCATCACCATCGTCGTGCGCACATCGCGACTGAGCTTCAACAGACGCCCCCCGACTTCCCAGCTGCCGGTGTGCGCGGTCACGAGGATCACGCCTTTCCCGCCGGCGATCGCGTCGGTGAAGTGACGAACGTTCTCGTACGCGCGTTCGAAGGGACGATCGGGCTTGCCCGCCATCTCGAGCGCATCGGTGAGGCAGTGCGCGAATTCGCCGAGCACGCGGCGCCCGGCGAGATGCGCGGCGAGCGAGTCGGGCGGTACGCCGAGCAACAGCGCTTGATTGTGCACCACGGCTTCGCGCGTCTTCTTCGCGCCGAGAAAGAAGCCGGTGCCGATGATGGGCGGCACTCCGCGGCGGAACCACTCGGGGGAGTGCGCGGTGCCCGCGAAAGCGAAACGACGCCAGATCACGCCGTCGTGACGAAGGGCGGCGAGTTGTTCGCGAGCGGCGGTGCGGAGCGAATCGAGCGCGTCGAACGGGTTCTGCATGCGTAGATGAAAGAGGCGTGACGAGTCGGTGAGAATTTACATGCCGCGCCGGCCGTCGAGCGCGCGGCCGAGGGTGATGGGATCGGCATATTCGAGATCGCCGCCGTGCGGAATCCCGCTGGCGATGCGAGTTGCCTTCACGCCGTGGGATCGCAATGCGTCGGCGAGAAACAACGCGGTGGCTTCGCCTTCGACGGTGGCCGGCGTGGCGAGAATGACTTCGGCGATGCGCTCGGGGGCGAGTCGCTCGATCAGCGACGTGAGCGGAAAATCAGCGGGGCCCATCCCACCGAGCGGATCGAGCAACGCGTGGAGCACGTGATAACGGCCGCGATACGAGCCGGCACGTTCGAACGCGTCGACATCCCACGGGCGCGCGACGACGCACAAGGTGTCGGCAGCGCGGCGCGGGTCGCGACAGATGGTGCACTGCTCGCGTCCCGTGAACACGCCGCAGGTGCGACAGCGCCGTACGCGTTCGGGCAGCGTCGCGAGCGCATTGCCGAGCACGCGTGCGACGGCGGGATCTCCCGCGAGCAGGCTATACGCCATGCGACGCGCGGACTTCTCGCCCACGCCGGGAAGCCGCGAGAGCAGCTGCACTGCTTCACGAATCGGATCGGTCGACTGCTCGGGGTCGGAACTCACGTTGAACCGGGGACTATGTAGCGCCTCGTCGTGCGAGGCGCCGCTTCAGACAACGCCGGGAATCTTCACGCCACCGGTGACCTGGTTCATGTGCGCTTCGAGCTGCTCGCTCGACTTCGCGAGCGCGGCGTTCACCACGCCGACGAGCGCGTCCTGCACCATGCCGAGGTCCTCGCTCTTGAGGAACTCGGGGTCGATGCTGATCGACACGACATCGCGCGCGCCATTGGCGACGACCTTGATCTTGTCGTTCGCGCCCGCCACCTCGAAGGTCTGTTCCTTGAACTTGACCTTCGCCTCTTCGATCTTGCGTTGCATGCGGCTCGCTTGCCGCATCAGCTCACTCATCCCGCCGCGGAATTGCATGCCCGAGTGAGTATCACGGCGCGACGAGCGGGTTCCATCCCGATCCCGTCACGCCGCGGTCCTGCTTCGCGGTGGCACGTTACGACAGCGTGCACACGCCGAAACTCACGCCGTGGCGCGCGCGCGATATGCGTCGATCATCGGCACCGTCGGACCCGAGAGGTCGTAGGCCGCCGCCGATTCGATGCCGAGGCCGCCCGCCGCGATCGCCGCGAGGATCATCGGATTGCGGAACGCCGTCGTGCGCGTGACGAGTTCATATGCCGGGCTGATGGTCTGGAGAACTGCGATGCCCGTGACGTCGGCCGCGATGCGATCGGTGCTCGCGATCACGACCTTCGGCGTTGCGGTGACACCCCGCGTGAACGACGCCGGTGCATTCGGCGGACGATCCGCCATCGTCGGTCCACCCGAGATGAGCGCTTCGTAGCCGTCGAGAATGTTGAGCGTCGGCGTGAACGCTTTGTTGATCTGCGCGACCTGCTGGAACAGCACCGATGTGTCGTGCACGCGCAGATTGCCGGCGCGGGCGCGATCGGTCGCGTGAACGAGGCCCAGGCAGAGCTTCAGCGACATGGTGATGCGCGCGATGAAATGCGTCTTCACGCAGCCGACGTTGATGATGTGCGTGGCGGTCGTGACCGGCTCGGGGAGGCGAACGGTGCCCGTCCAGTTCGGCACACTCGCAGCCGGAATCGTCACCCAGTTCACGTTGTCGTCGAACACCTGCGCCGTCGTACCGAGCGCCACTGCCGCATCCGTCATACCGTTCGCGGCGAGATTTCCGGCGGTATCCGTGTCGCCCCAGAACGAACGATCGCCGATGCGAAGGTCGGTCACGCCGAGATCTCGCAGCATCTGCCCGATCTGGATGAGCGTGTCGGGCGAGGTCGAGTACGGGTAGAAATCGCCCGAGTTCGAGTTCACCCGGAGATACACCGAGTCGCCCGGACGAATCATGCTGAGCCCGACGGTCTCCGCGAGCGCGGCGCGCACCGCGGCGGCGTGGTCCGTCTCGTCGTAGCCCATGCCCACGAGATGCGGCATCGGGTTCACGCCGGTGTCCGCGGGCATCATCGACGCGTCCTGCGTTCCGCTATCGGTGGCCGAGTCGCCGTTCGTGTTGCTGCTCGGTCCGCACGCGGCGAGACCGCTCGCGCCGAGCCACGCGCCCACAGAGCCAAGCATCACGGAGCGAACGAACTGGCGACGCGACGCTTCCTTCGCGACGAACTCTTCCACGATCGAACGGGAGTCGATCTCTCGGGGGCCGGACTTCTTGATGGTCATGCGAACGCTCCGTTCGTAGTGCGTGAAGGATTCGGAGCGCGATGGTACCGCTGGGAGGCTGCGATGCGCCACGACGCGCTGCGGTCGAGCCGCACACCCGGGCGATGGACGCATGAAGGCACCGGCGGCTCGGCGCGATTCGCCGCGAGCGAACTAGATCACGCCGGCTTCACGCAATTGCGCGGTGCGCACGGGCGCGTACACCGGCGTCGGCCCGAGTCCGAGACGCAGCCGAACCACTTCGACGGGGAGCGCGAGCATCGTTTCCCATTCCTGCACGGGCAGGAACTTCGCGCGCGCGCCGCGCAGCCACCCGTCGGCGATGACGCTCGTTCCGCCGAGCGACATGCCCTTCAGGATCGCCGAGAGCACGATGACCGCGATGCCGGTGTTCCAGTGCTGCGCGAGCGAGAACGCGAGGAGCGCCGACTCGCCGAGAACGTCGCCCTGATAGCCGACCGCGGCGTGCCAGAGATCGTGGGTGTCACGCATGCGCTGATGCACGTACTCGAACTCTTCGGTGCGTTCGCGCCCGGGGGAGAAACCCTTCTCGCTCGCGTCGCGAATGCCTTCGGCGGAGATTCCCTCGCGCTCGACGAATGCCAGGTAGGCCCGTCCGAGCGAGCCTTCGGGAAGCGCGCGAAGTCGCTCGCGATCGGCGAGCAGCGGCACGATGTCCGCTCGCTCGCGCATCAGACGCGCGCCTTCGGGGGTGTTCGCGAACTTGCGCTGCAGCCGCCACAACGCCGTGCCCGAGAACGATTCGAGCACGGTGAACACCTGCGGAAGATCGTCGGGATCGCGCAGCAGCGCCGCGATCGCACGCGCTGCTCGACGGGGATGGAACTGGATGTACGACGCGACGCTGGTGGCCATGAGCTGTCTCCTTGGCAGGCTTACTGACACGCAT